>OMJF01000231.1 GCA_900299285.1 Anabaena sp. 54
CCAATAATATATTTTTTACCGAGATTTTCTACACGAATAACTGTATCTGACATAATTAATTAACTATCAATTGGAAAAATATTAACTGCATGACTTATACAGCAGATTTCGTTCTGATGAGGTACAAATCATAATTATGAAATTCTTGTGGGGTGGGCATCTTGCCCGCCCAAACTGTACCTTATTACACCGGAAAATGCTGTATGCTCTCATATTAGTAGCAATGATGATAACTTGTTATCATCCTAAAATACCTAATAAAACTTTACCTAAATCAAGCAAATTATCAGGAATTTTAAAAAGGTTTAAATCTTGATAAATAGTTTTTTCAACTTCCTTTGCTTCATTTACTAATAAATCATGAATCATGTATGTGGAATGTATAATAATTTTTTCAGGTTGATTTATATAATACTCATCTAAACCAACTATCACTAAATTACCAGTTAATTGCAAGAATACCCATTCACTGCCATTGGTAACACCACCATAATTATTTCCTTAATTAAATGTTCCCAATTAATATTTTCTAAATCTTGATTTTGTAGCTGGTTAAGGGTAATGTCTAACCACTCAGGATCATCTTGCTCATAAACTTTGTAAATTGCTTGTTTAGTTAGCATTTTACTCACCTGTAACTATAAATTATCAAGAATCACTAATCAAACCCAGAGCTTTACTTTTAATTTCTTCTTCATTAATCATTTGTTTCAGTTCATCATCGCTATATACACCTTCAAAGGCTTCTAAAGCTGACTTTTTAATAGCAGTATCAAAAGCATCAGTTAAAATCTCTTCCAACTCCTCTTTACTAGCATAAAAACCGCCAGATTTCTTACGTTTATTCACCTTCTTAATTTCTTTGCTACTATTATAAATAGAAAAATCCCAAGAACGAGTGCTACGTTTTTCTGCCTCTTGCTTAATTAAGTGTAATAATAAAATCACTGCATAACTGTATATCTTAGCTAACTTATCTTCCCTTGACATTTCTTCCAGTTGACTGACAATCTCCAAGGCTTGCTCATACTTTTGATGTTCAATTAGTTCACGTAATACTAATAGCTCTTCCATAGAAATTAGAGTTAATGAATTACATTACTTAATTATATAGCAATCTTATGAGAATGTCGGGAAAAACATAAACTGTCTAGGATTTTCTCAGTAGAATATTATATATATTTTATAGCATTGTGTGTGCTTGCTGTCATAGTATAAATTTAAGTCACTACCTGTAAATGCATTATCTTCTGCATAAGTAGGTGGAGGAAAGGTACTACGCAATAATTCTGGTTGTAATAGGTGAAATTCCTCTGGTAACCCTGGCTCCTGGGGATCTTCGCTAGGTAGATCATACATGGTTGGCAGTGTTTGTTGAGGAGGTAATGGCTTATAGCTGGGTTGGTTATACCCATCGCTTTGATACATTATTAATTATCTCCTACATTTAATTGCTGTTGCCAAGATTCAACTATTTGTTTAATTGTCTCTTCTAAGGAAATTGTCATATCCTGGTGAGTCTTTCTGTATTAATTTCAGCAATTAGCAATTAGCGATCGCTTTTAAGATCAACAAAGTATCAGATATTGAGTATTTAATTTGTATAAAGTTAACAGGTGGGATGCCTGTTCCACAGGAGCTAAAAATATTGAGATTATACAGTTTAGCTGCGTAACATCTGATTTTAATTACCACCAACCTAAAGTTTCAGATCCCCGAATTCTAAGAGAAGTCGAGGTTCTAGTCAAGCCATTTCAATGGCAGCGATCGCTTTAACCATTGGGAATTATTTCGTTCAAATTTCAGATTTTGGTTAATTTTAATTAAGCATCTAAGTAAAGTTGAAACTCTATCAACTCTACTTAAAGATTCACTAATCATTAGTATTTTCTAACCAAGATATAAGCTCTCCAATTTGAGAAAAATCTAATAAATTCTCACCTAAATCTTCTAATTCCATAGCAGACAGACTCTTGATTTTTAACTGTAACTCTGGAGCAATTTCCCCAAATTTTCGCCGGATTTGTCGTAAAATCACTATTGACTCACCCTCAAGTTTTCCTTCTAGTTTTCCTTCTAGTTTTCCTTCTAGTTTTCCTTCTAGTTTTCCTTCTAGTTTTCCTTCTAGTTTTCCTTCTAGTTTTCCTTCTAGTTTTCCTTCTTTAAGGATTTCTTGATACCAGGGTGATTCTCTTAATACTGTCATATCCCACCTCATTATTTCTTGTACTAAGGGAATTTCTAAGACAAAACTAGCAAAAAATGATAATAATGGTTCTAGTTCTGCTAGGGTTTGCTCTGCTCTTAATGATTGCACAGCTTGACGTACTGTGGTTTCGTTTCCACCTCCTTTGAGAATTGGCACAAATGGTAGTAGGGTAGTTAGTTTTTGCTCAAAAACTAGATTAACATCAACTTCCCATAAGTTAATCACTCGATAGTCTTGATGTGACATCATTCCCATAATCTCTGAGTGATAGGAGTTAGGAATTGTTTCCCTTTGGGAATTAGGTAAAATGTTCACCAATACTGGATATATGGGCAAGTTATAGCGTTCAGTAGCTAAAGCTGCATAGGCATTAATCCGTAAAGGCATTTGGTTTTTATATCGCAATTGTAACTCATTCAGCAGCAAAAATTCTCCTTCTTGCGGACTGTAAACTTTGATTAAGCTATCATTTGCTCTGGATATCCATTGAAATTCTGATGAGATTATTTCTCTGACGGAAAGTTGAGGATTCCCTGTTAACCAACGTACCCAAGTTTCGGGGGCTAAACTAACTAAACGTTTACCGCCAATATCTGATTTTTTGTCACTCATGTTTTAAACATGAACTTTCGTCGTACTGAATTATAAATGCCAATAGGAGCAGTAAATAAACGAATATTTGTTTAATTGTCTCTTCTAAGGAAATTCTCATATCGCGGTGAGTCTTTCTGTATTAATTTCAGCAAGAAAGCGATCGCTTTCAATATTAACCAAAAGACAATATATCATAATAATATTGTTCCAGTGTCAAATGTCTATATAGGGACAATTCATGAATTGTTACCACGAAAGTGACTTGCAGCTTTTATTTAATTTCGCTTTTGTGTAATTTTTTGATAAAATTTTCATGCTGTTCTGATTTAATGTTTTTTTGTAATTCTGATAATACACTAGCTAAATTATGTTCTAATAAATCATTAACTGCTAAAACCAATCCCGGAAATATCTTACTTTCAATTAATCCCCAACTATCAGTTTCAAGATTCAGATACTTACCTTCTTCTAAATAAAACCAGTCTATTTTTTGATCATAAACCCGCCAAACAATATATTCTTTCACTCCATGACGGCGATAGACATTTAATTTATCATGTAAATCATAAGAAACACTAGAACCTGCTATTTCTACTATTAATTCCGGCGCACCTTCAATATAATCATTTTCATTAATACGAGACTGTCCCCCCAATTCAGATTTGATTCTCAATAAAGCATCTGGTTGAGGTTCATTATCTATATCTAATATTATAGTAGTATTATCACCTAACTCGACTCCAGGAGTATTTGCTACATATAAACCCAACCAAGTGATGATTAAACTATGGGGAAAACCATGACCTTTATATCTCAAAGCAGCAGCCATATAGACAACTCCATTAATTAATTCTACCTTTTTTTGAGGCTTCATTAACTCATATCTTTTTTCAAATTCAAAGCGAGTTAATTTATCACCATTTTCTAAGGGGGGAATAGTTAGAGATTTCATACTTTAGACCTCTTTATTTGAAGATAACTTGTTTGAGGGTTTATTGTTATAAATTACCCAAATGATTGTTCTGAATCAGCTTACCAACAACCTTATACCATCTCTGACCTAATTATACTTACAAATACACTAATAATTTTTTCTGGTTGATTTATATAATACTCATCTAAATCAACTATCACTAGATTACCAGTTAATTGCAAGAATACCCATTGATTACCATTAGTAACACAACCATAGATATTTTCTATATTATTTCCTTCTAATTTATTTAATTGAGCAGCAGCAATCATTTCGGCAATACATTGAGCAAATCCTTGTTTCAGATTATCATTTTTTGCCTCCACTAAAGCAATCACCGGAGATGTTACATATAACTGTTGAGATGATAGACTAATTAAAAAATCACAAAATCCATTTAAGCCTTGCTCAATATTAACATTAAAATCAATTCCTGAGAATAAACTAATTTGATTATCTAATAATCTTCTGACTTCAATTAAAACAGGTGCTATAATCATTTCTGATTTGGCTTTTTCTGTACTAATTGCTTGGGCTAAGGGAATATTATTCTGTAAGTATTTGATAAAAAAAGCATCAACTTTTACCTCATTCAAGGAAATAAAAACGTTTGTTCTTTCTTCAATATTAATACCAAATATTTTACTGATTTTCTCTAGTGTAAAGTCACTATAAGACATTTCTCATAACCTTGATTTTGCTTACTGAGTTAATCAAAATTATCATTATTAATTTCAGCAATTAGCGATCGCTTTTAATATCAACACAGTATCAGATGTTGAGTATTTAATTTGTATAAAGTTAACAGGCAGGATGCCTGTTGCACAGGAGCTAAAAATATTGAGATTATACAGTTTAGCTGCGTAACATCTGATTTTAATTACCACCAACCTAAAGTTTCAGATCCCCGAATTCTCAGAGAAGTCGAGGTTCTAGTCAAGCTATTTCCATGGCAGCGATCGCTTTAAGCGACCCTAATCACTTTTCTGTTAGGTGTTTAATGAACTGCTAACCAGTCTATCAGGTCTTGTAATTGGGAAAAATCCCATAAACTTTCTCCCAATATTTCTAACTAATAACATCCAGTGTCAAATGTCTATTATAAATTAATTCCTTGTTCTGCTATTAACCGTCTTAGTTTAACTAATTCTGCTTCTGCTAAGTCTGCCCTTTGGGATTCTTGTTGTGCCCTTTGGGATTCTTGTTGTGCCCTTTGGGATTCTTGTTGTGCCCTTTGGGATTCTTGTTGTGCCCTTTGAATTGCTTGGTTGGCTTTGAGTATTTCGTTTTTGGCGGCTTCTTGGGGAGTAGGGATGATAGTTCCTTCTAAGGAGAAGTAACGCAATTGGCCATTGTGAATACCAAGGAAAAAGCCCAGGGCTTCACTCCATAACCATCCCTGATCATTGGCGGGAATAGGGTGATATTGATTGAAATTTAGTCTAAACCCGGCAAATTCTAAGGTTTCTGGTGAAAAATAAAAGTATTCAGGGGTATGAAATCTTTCTGCGTATAAGTCTAGTTTGGTGGTGCGATCTACATTGGCGGTGGAGTCGGACAGTAATTCAATAATTAGGTCGGGATAACGCCCGTCTTCTTCCCACACCACCCATGAGTTGCGTGGTTCTCTGGTGGTGTTTTTGACTAGGAAAAAATCTGGACCTCGAAAGTCACGATTTTTGAGTTGCTGACGACTCAAGTAAATGGTCAGGTTTGCACCAATGAAAAAATCGTCCCGCTCTTGCCATGCCCATTCGAGGCAGGTGACTAGCAATAACAGTTGCATATAGTGCAGGGAGCTTTCCATTTCTGGTTCATCACTTAAAAGTTTACTGGCATCGGGCATTTGCAACTCTAGTTCCTGGGCTGTAATTGCTGCCATGAATTTGTTCTCCTGATGCTTTGGATCATTATCTATGAGTTTAGCTACGTTATCGGCATTTATAAATCGCTACTACACAAACAAGGTCAGCTGCGTGGAGTAAAGAAAAATTAAGGGTCTATGTTCTTCAGGGGAGATCGCTTTAATTGCCCATTTTATCATAAACAACGACTAATAGACATCTGGTGGTAATTAATATAGGGACAATTCATGAATTTTCCCTACTAAAGTTCCTTTTAAGCGATCGCTCACTCTTAAAGGATATTCAATTTTCAACTGACAGTTACAGATAGCAATAATTTCTAATAAAACAGGAGCTACTAAAGTCTCTCGTCTAGCAGTTTCACTACTTAAACTAATCAAAGGTAAAATCTTTCTAATCTTTTCTTTAACCAGTAAAAGTTCATCTATAGATTTATCTGTTCGAGGTAAATATAACTCTGTTTTGATAAATGAATAATCAAATTCTCTTAAAATATCATCGGTTTCATAGGGTAAATCAAAATAAGAACTAAAGGTATAAGATTGATTCTCTTGTAATATTTTTATTTGCAGCATAATCATTTTTTGGTAACAGTCATAATCTAATTATGATTGTTTCCTTAAATCATGACATTAGTATAATTATAGCTGTTCTGGTTGCCAGGTAGGTTTCATCTATAGCTTGCTCAGGAGTACAAAATACTTCTTTAGGAAAGACCTCAGCATCCAATCCAGTTTTAACTATAGTAATATCTCTAGCATCTTGATAGGTTTCTGAAAATATCTCTAACCAGAAAGATTTAAGACTAGGATTTCTTTTTAAGAGTTTCTGAATTTGTTTTCGTTGTTCTATAATTGTACCCTTCCATCCACGACTATTATATTCTCTTTCTTCTTGCCAATATGCTAATTTTAATAACTGCTCAAATAATACCAGCAATCGGCTTTCTAATTCATGTTTTTGAGAGTTTCCCAAATCTTCTAACTCTAGGATTAAGTTTTCCCAATCTAATTGATCTAAATTTTGATGTTGAATTTCATAAATAGTAGTTTCTATCCATCGGTATAAATCTTGATCATACAGAGTATTTAACTCATTTTGAGAATCTAACATAATTGATTATTTTAGATTTCTGGTGATTATGGCAACCAATCAGGATTAAGAATTTCTGTTAACGAATAAGGACAAGTTTCAGGAAAAATTGTAGGAGATAGCTCAGATTTACGAATAGCATTACTTCTAGCTTTACTGTAGATCTTATCTAGGACTTTTTCACAAAAATTATAAAGAACTTTCGACTCTAATAACAAATCTAATTCCAATCTAAAGTTATCAATCTCTTTTTGCCATCCCTTACCAGACCAGTCTTTTTCTGACTTCCAGTAATCATAAATTAGTAGATGAATTAAAAGTCTTAGTAAATAACTTTCTACCTTATGTCTTTGTTCACTTCCCAATGCAGTGATTTCCTCAATTAAATGTTCCCAATCAATATTTTCTAAATCTTGATTTTGTAGCTGGTTAAGGGTAATATCTAACCATTCAGGATAATCTTGTTCATAAATTTGGTAAATTGCTTGTTTAGTTGGCATTTTACTCACCTACTATAAATTATCAATAATCACAAATCAAACCCAGAACCTTACTTTTACAGCACTAACTCTTACTCTGGAGCGTCTTGAGCGCCTCTGCGTGAGAAAAATCATACCTTCATTCACCAACGCCGATTACTTTTCTATTTTATCCAAATATCCAAATTAAATCACATCTGCAAATGTTCTTTCCATTTTTCTAAAATACCAAATCCCACTTACTAGTATTAAAAATACTAGAACCATAGAAAGAATAAACCCTGGTAAATATAACTGAGATTCACCTCCTAAAATTGCCCATCTAAAACCATCAATTACTCCTACCATTGGGTTTAATGAGTAGATAAACCGCCATTGTTCAGGTACTATACTACTACTAAATCCTACTGGGGAAATGTATAAACCAAATTGAACAATAAATGGCACAATAAACCGAAAGTCTCGATACTGGACATTTAATGAAGCTAACCACAAACCAGCACCCATAGAAGCAGCAAAGGCCACGCCGATAAATAATGGTAAGGTTAATATTCGCCAGCTGGGAACAAAGTTATACCAAATCATTAATGCCAATAAAATCATTCCCGATATCATAAAGTCTACAAAGCTAACTACTACTGCACTTGTAGGTACTACAAGTCTGGGAAAATAGACTTTAGATAATAAATTGGCATTAGTAATTAAACTATTGCTACATTCCGATAGGGAATTGGAAAAGAATTGCCACGGTAACATGGCGGAAAATACTAATATGGGATAAGGCGCACCTTGAGATGGTAATTTTGCCAATTGTCCAAATACTACTGTAAAGACTACCATTGTTAAAAATGGGCGAATTAATGCCCAAGCAATACCAATGGCTGTTTGTTTATATCTAACTAGTATATCTCGCCAAGCAAGAAAATAGAATAACTCTCGGTAACGCCATAAATCTTGCCAATATTGTTTTTCTGTGCGTCCTGCTTCAATAATTAGTTCTGGTTGGGAAGTAGCTTCTCTCATAATTAAAATTAAAATTAAAATTAAAATAAATTAAATTAAATTAAATTAATATTTTATTTTCCTAACCTGGCTGCAATCATCACTTTTACTACATCTGGCATTAGCAGTTGTGCCAGATAAGCTCCATCTTGGATGGATACTCCACAAATAAGGGCTTTTTTCATATTAATTCATTATTGAAAAATCTTTGACACTTTTACCACCAAGTGTCCGAGATTGCCTGTAGGTAAACTCTCCTACGGAGGGATTACGATGGGGATCAATAACTCCTGTGGCTTGTTGCCAAATTTCCGCTGAGGCCAGGTATAACTCATATTTAGAGTTAAGTTTGTGTACATGATACCATTTAGTTTCCTGGCACTCTTGACACCAGAAAGCCTCTAACCACTCACCTTCTAAGGAAACTGTGGTTTTAGCTGCGACTAAAATCATAGCTTCTCTTCGGGCTACACCTCGCTGTTGTAACTGTCCAGCTTGCTGGGTAAATAAGCCGTGTTTCTGGCTCACGCTATCCATACAGCATCCGTGTATGGGACAATGTATAGCTCTGCGCTTAGAACGCTTCCGATTTTTGTCACACCTTTTCTGCACTTTGGCCCCCTGATCAATAACTAAAAAATAGATCGCAAGAAGGTTGCATGGGAGGGACTGAGATCAAAATGACCATCGAAGCCCAACTCCTGATTCTAGTTTGAGATATTTAATTTTTTCAGCGTGGTTAGATTGTAATTTTATGTACTTTGGGAAAATCAGGTTAATCGCCGTCGGAGCAATTTCTGTCTCTGGAAGATTGTAGCACGTGAATATATTGTTTGGCTATAATTTCTGGCGTATAATTTGATTGTAAATATTCGCGGGCGGACTGCCCCATTTTTGCTGCAATTTGGCGATCGCTATTTAACTTGAGAATAAATTCAGATAAAGCATTACTATCTCCGTTGTCAATGGCAATTCCAAATTTACCATCTGCTATTAGATCTGGCAAGTAGGAAGTTTTTGGACAAATAACTGCTATGGGTCTGCCTGCTGCTAAAGCAGGGTAGAGTTTGCTGGGAGCAACTAAACTTTCTAGACCCTCTTCTACACTGACTAATGATAAGTCACAAGCTGTCAAGGAATATGGTAACACAGTTTTTTCTTGATAGGGAAGAAAGAGAAAGTTTTTTAGTCCTAAACGAGCTACGTCTTGAATAAAGCTTTCCCGTTTGGGTCCACCACCTATACAAACAAACTGAATAGGCTGGTTTTGCAGTTGTTGAGCAGTTGCTAAAATGGTGTCTAGATCATGACACCTGCCCATATTACCAGAATAAAGGACTGTAAATTTGTTGACTAAATTATGTTCTTTGGCAAACCAGTTGTTTTCTTTGGCTATGGGGACAATGAGTTTAGGATCTCCCCAGCTATGAATTACAGAAATTTTATCAGCTACTTCTGGACATATATCTATTATTCTCTGTTTCATGGCTGGAGAGAGAACAATAATGGCTTTAGATTTTTGCCAGATTTTCCGGTTAATTGCCCGCCAAAATTTTGCTAACCAATGATTTTTTGATACTACTCCTAGTGCGATCGCAATATCTGGATAGAGATCATAAATTAAACATACGTAAGGAAATTTCCATAATAAATGATTAAAATATCCTGCTACTGGTAAGAAGGGAGGTGCTGAAGTTAATAAGAATATATCTGATTTGCGGTAGTTCCTAAGAATATGCAGAAAAGCCCGCAGTGTAAATAAAACTCCTCCCACGGCTTTACCACGAATTCTTCCACTCCAAATCTGGGTAGACCGGGATCTACGAACTAGAATATCACCTATTTGCTCTGATGCTGCCGCTTTAGAAGCAGTAAACGCATACCCTGGTTGTCCTGTGAATACTCTAATGGTTACTCCTTGTTTCTCTAGCTCTTTGACTAATTCTTCAATTAACTGTCCTGTAGCTGCATAGTCTGGCGGGAAAAACTCTGTGATCACAGATATAGTTATCAAATTGTCACTCAATTCAGATAATTGAGTCCCATGAATTTGATCTAATCTCAAGGAAGATTTCAATGGCATCTTACTCATAAGTTTTTTACTACAAATATTATTTAAGCATACTTTTTATTTAATTACTACACTTAAATATTTACAAGATTTACGGTAAAAAAACTACATTTACTTTTAATCAAACAAAGTGCTGTAAACATATTTATAGTCTATTAGACATCCGGTGAAAATTATCGTATCGTAGGGACAATTCATGAATTGTCCCTACAAGGGTTTGGTGACTACGGACATTTAATTATCAGCAGATGTCTATTGTAGGTTTAGGAGGTATAGTATAAGAGACTCGAAACAAAGTCAGTCCAGGATCACTACAGCAAGCAGGTTAGGTATTTACGCGCCCGATGACGTTAAAATATACTCTATATTTGCTTACTCAAATTTTTATTTTTACATAGGTTATTGCAAAAAATAGATAATCAAGTAATATAGTTTACTATATAACAATGTCACGAAAATAATGCAAGTTAACTTTTAAAAACTTAACATTTTCGATAATTTGAAGCGGAGCATGATATTTATATCCTTGTTTAAACAAGTATCATATTTGTTGAATCTGGTAATGGGTAATCGGTAATTGGGAAAAGGGGCGTTTTGATGATATTCAAACCCTTTCTACAATATTTTTCGGAAATCTCTAATGAGAACTAAAGTCCGCAATATCCGCAATAAAACATAAAAATATCCTTTTGTCCCACCTCTGTATTTTCTGCGGTTCGTTAAAAAATATTTACCAAGTTATAATTCCCTCCCATTTTCCTAAGGTCTTATCGCCAATTCCTGGTATTTTGCTAACATCTTCTAAAGATGTAAATTTTTGTTGTTGTCGGGCTAGAATTATTTTTTGGGCTAACTTTTTACCAACTCCTGGAAGAGTTTCTAATTCTGCTTGAGTTGCGGTATTGAGATTAATTTTAATAGGGGTAGAAATTGTCGAAGATGATGGTTTTTGTATTTGAGGACATTGTTTAACTTCTGCGTCTATTTTAGATTGAATATTGGCTGGTAAACCTGTTTTTATTTTACCATAGAGCCGATTAAATTCGCGCTGAAAATGATTTGCTACCGTAGGATTTTCAATGACAATTAATATTTCATCATTACCATTATTAGCAGCTTGGGACCAATTATGTGAACCGGTAATTACAGTTTGATGATCAATAACTGCAAATTTATGATGTAATAAATCACCTGGGGGTAGAATGGGTACTCCTACGGTAGAAATTGGATTTTTCCAAGGACGGTTATCAATTTCATATTGACAGTTATCACTTAAAGAAAATCCTATCATATCTAAAGCTTCACTGTAGGAACGATAAGCAAATTCTGGTTCAATTAAGGCTCGAATTTGGACTTTTTGATCATGCAGTTTTTCCAGGGTATTAGCAAGTTGTTGATCAGAAAATACAAATAATGCTAAATCAATGGTGTTTGTAGTTGTTGATAAGGTTTGATTAATTAAACCATTACTGCTAATATTCCAGGGTTGAGTGGGAGAAGTTGGGGAAAAATTAACTGTGATTTTACTATTACCTAAAATGATTGTTTTGGGTTGACGGGAAGGTTTTTGAAGTCCGAATTTACTGTCTAGTTTTCCTCCTATACCGTCACCCCACATAATATTAAACTCTTGGGTGAGTAAAGTTGCTAGTTCAGGACTATCAATTTTTAGTAAATTATTGTTATTTCCTAAACTACTAGGATTTGTAAAGTCTCCAGAGGTATCACTGAGGGTGAAATTTGCGGAAGTAATAATCACCAAACGATGATCAACGACCACAAATTTATGGTGCATTAAACTACTACCTTTTGAACCATCAGCAGTATCATCTATTAAGGGAATTTGGGCGTTTTTAATAATGATTAAAGCATCTCGTTGACTAATTTCTTCTGATGTGATTTGATGATCTTGATTGATATCAACAAATTTCTGAAAGTCTCGATATCGTTCTTGTTCTCTTTTTCCTAATTTGGCTATTTCTGCGGAAGTAAAACTACTCCAAGGACGAGAATAATTACTTTCTAAAATCAACCTAATTTTTACGCCGTCTTTTTGTTTTTGTGCTAATATTTGGGCAATTTCTGGTAAACGCAATTCTTGTACAGCTATATCAATGGTAGATTTTGCTTGAGCAATAGTATCAACAATTTGCTTTTCTAGGTCATCCCCTAAGCGAGTTTTTTGACGATAGATTTCTCGATATTCGGAAGATTCAGAATTATTGAAGTAAACTTGAATTAAGGGATCTTGTGGTAATGGTGCTAAAAGCTGGTTTCCTGGTTTAACTCGTTGACAAACAGTCAGACTGAATAGCAACAAAAATATACAGGAAAAATAGCGAATTTGTGGGAAAATGGACATGGCGATTTGATCAAAGTAAATTTCAGGGATTTGAATATGATTTTTTATAATTAAATCACAATCTCAATTAATTTCTTTTTTTATTTGCGGCTTGGTGCGAAATTTTTACCTAAAAAAGCAATGAGTAAATTATTACTCTCACTCAATGATTAATAATGATTATTTTTTATGCAAGTATATCTAGATTATAGTGCCACTACTCCCACTCGTCCAGAAGCGATCGCTATGATCCAGACTATTTTAACTCAACAGTGGGGTAATCCTTCTAGTTTACATGAATGGGGCAACCGTGGAGCATTGGTTTTAGAAACAGCGAGAATACAGGTTGCGGGGTTAATTAACGCTGTTCCTCAAGAAATTATTTTCACTTCTGGGGGAACGGAAGCGAACAATTTAGCGATGATGGGCGTAGCGGGCTGTTATAATGCTCCCCAGCATATAATTATTTCCAGTGTAGAACATTCGGCTATTTCTGAACCGGCGAAAATTTTGGAAAATTGGGGTTGGGAAATTACCCGTTTGGGTGTAAATTATCAAGGAAGAGTCAACCCCCAAGAGCTAAAAGCACTATTACAAGATAATACAGTATTGGTATCTGTGATTTATGGACAAAGTGAGGTAGGAACAGTCCAACCCATTGCGGAATTAAGTAAAATCACGAAAATGCACGGTGCTTTATTTCATACTGACGCAGTGCAAGTTGCTGGACGTTTACCGATAGATGTACGGAGTTTGTCAGTAGATTTATTAAGTATATCTAGTCATAAATTATATGGTGGCTTGGGAGCGGGGGCTTTATATGTAGGTCCAGGGGTGAAATTAAAACCGTTGTTGGCTGGGGGTGGACAGGAGGCCGGACTGCGTTCAGGGACGCAAGCAACTCCCGCTATTGCTGGGTTTGGGGTAGCTGCGGAGTTAGCAGCACGGGAATTAGAGACGGAAAGGGTGAGATTAGTGGAATTACGCGATCGCTTATTTGCTATTTTAGCAGATATTCCCAGTTTAATACCCACAGGAGACAGAATTAACCGATTACCTCATCATCTTAGTTTTTATTTAGCGACTGCGGACGGGGAAAAAATCAGTGGAAAAACTTTGGTACGTCAGTTAAATTTAGCTGGTATCGGTATTAGTGCTGGTGCTGCTTGTCATAGCGGAAAATTAAGCCCTAGTCCGATTTTATTAGCAATGGGATATTGTGAAAAAGCGGCTTTGGGGGGAATTAGATTAACTTTAGGAAAACAAACAACAGCAGCGGATATTGACTGGACAGCAATGGTTTTAAAACAGGTTTTACAGAACCTTGAGTTTTAGACGGAGGAATGGGTTAAAATACACAATGGGCAACAAGCACTAAGACTCGCAAATGCCATAATCACCTATTATAGCAGAATTAAATAATTATAGTGAGAGAATTAAATATTCACCCAGCAACTTTGTAAATTATGGTTGAACTACCGAAAACCCTAGAAGACGCGATCGCTCAGTCCTGTGAAGCGGTAAAATCAGCTTTAGCTGATGGTATAATACGGATTCAAGTTGAGTTATTATTTCCAGAACTCAAATTCATGACAGTTGCAGAACAGTTTCTCCCTTTATTTACTGAATATGAATCCGGTCTAAAAGTCTTCTTTGCTGACGCGGGTGCGGCTGCTTTAGCTCGTCGTGACTGGACATCAGCAGAGTCTAACTTAAGTATTAATCTTGTGTCCGAAAAGATATTAGATATCGGTACTGGTAGGGCTGCTTCCTTAACAGCGAAAATTCAGCCAGAAGACGAAATTTTCCTGTTTATTGCCCCAACTTCCGTAGAAGTACCACAATTAGAAAAGTTGTGTGAAATTATAGGGGAACGCCCCGTAATTATGTTAACTCCCCGGCTGGAAGATTCTAGTATAGTCGGTATTGGTTACACAGCCAGAGAAACCCGTCGTCGCTTTATTAGTACCATTGAATCTTGTTACTATATTCGTGCCGTAGATGATGAATCTGCCCTATTTCGTTGCTATCCTGGACAATGGGAAGTGTGGTTAGAAGCAGAGGGTGAATATCAAAAAGTTGCTGAACTCCCTAAAAAACCATCTGGTGACGAATTAGACGCGATTCTTGTGGGGGGACAAAAGGAAAACACCAGCGACGGGACACCCGTTAAAAAACCCGGTGTATTCAAGAGTTTACAGCGGTTCATTAAAGCTTTAAGCAATTAGAATCATGTACTAATGTGAAAATCGGTGAATACCTAATTACCCATTACCAATTACAATAACCAATTCTCCCATTATTGAATTTAAAGATGAAATTAATTTGTTCCCAAAGTGA
Source organism: Anabaena sp. 54 (assembly GCA_900299285.1). Classification (GTDB taxonomy): domain Bacteria; phylum Cyanobacteriota; class Cyanobacteriia; order Cyanobacteriales; family Nostocaceae; genus Dolichospermum. The sequence continues at coordinate 14,967 of OMJF01000231.1, forward strand.
CCTCAGTAGTAATCTTTCCCTTGTCGGTCGTGCAGTTCCATCTCGACCAACTCACCCGGTTCTTGCTAATATATTATTACAGGCCGATGCCCAAACTAATCAAGTCAGTTTAACCGCCTTTGATTTAAGTTTAGGTATCCGTACTAGTTTTAGTGCTGAGGTATTAGAAGGTGGGGAAATTGCTTTACCAGCAAAATTACTTGTAGATATCACTTCTCGCTTACCAGAAGGGGAAATTACCCTGACTGCTTCCCGTGAATCATCAGAAGGAGAGGGTATACTTGTTACACTTAAACCTAAAAGTGGACGTTATCAAGTGCGAGCTATGAGTGCTGAGGAGTTTCCTGAATTACCCGTAATTGAGAACGCTGACGCGATTACACTAACCACTGCGGCACTTGTTGAAGGATTAAAAGGTTCTTTGTTCGCTACTAGTTCAGATGAAACTAAACAGGTTCTCACAGGTGTACATTTAACACTAAAACAGGATACATTAGAATTTGCTGCTACTGATGGACACCGTTTAGCGGTCTTAGAAACTACAAATGAGCGTTTTGTAGAGGGTAATGAACAGGTAGAAGTGACAGTACCGGCGAAAGCATTGCGTGAACTACAAAGGATGTTAGGGCATAATTCCGCATCTGAAGAAACAGTAGATGTATATCTTGATCAAGGTCAAGTTGTATTTGCTTGGGCGTTTCAACGTTTAACAAGCCGCACATTAGAAGGACAATATCCCGCTTATCAGCAATTAATTCCCCGACAATTTGAACGACAAGTAACATTAGAAAGAAAGCAATTTATCAGCACTTTAGAAAGAATTGCTGTGTTAGCAGACCAGAAAAATAATATTGTCAAGGTTAGCATTGATAATGCTAATCAAGAAATTGTTTTATCTTGTGAAGCGCAAGATGTAGGTAGTGGAACAGAATCAATACCGGCGCAAATTTCGGGCGATGATATAGACATTGCTTTTAATGTTAAATATCTCATGGAAGGCTTGAAAGAATTACCATCTTCAGAAATCCAAATGCACCTAAATCAAAGTTTAACTCCGGTTATTTTCACTCCCTTGGGTGGTTTAAAAATGACTTATTTAGCTATGCCTGTACAATTGAGAAATTAGATTTTATTTGTTAGAGAACCTATGCTTATGTGTTCTCTAACTTTTTTGTAATTCCTTGATAATATCTTCTGGTGAAGGGAAAAATTTTTCAGCTTATTCATCCTTAAAAATAGTTCATGGTGTTATTGTCATTATATAATAATTATTAATGCCAAAAAATACTGAGGTTGTCCATGAAGAAACAATTATAGTTACAATAAGCTTGTTCGGTGCAAATACCTTTTTGGAGTTGATAATGACATTAATAACCACAACCTCACCTCAGCCGTTGACAGATACAGAAATCAGGAAAATTAATGCTTATTGGCGTGCTGCTAACTACCTTTCCGTTGGACAAATATACCTGCTTGATAATCCCTTACTGAGAGAACCCCTGAAACAAGAACACGTCAAACCAAGACTATTGGGACATTGGGGAACTACTCCAGGACTAAATTTGATTTATGCCCATTTGAACCGAGTTATAAAAAAATACGACCTCAACGCCATTTATATCGCTGGACCAGGACATGGTGGACCGGGACTTGTGGCCAATACATACTTAGAGGGAACATATAGCGAATATTACCCTAATATTTCTCAAGATGCTGAAGGAATGCAAAAATTATTTAAGCAATTTTCCTTTCCTGGTGGTATTCCTAGTCATGTTGCCCCTGAAACCCCCGGTTCTATCCATGAAGGGGGAGAATTAGGTTATGCTTTAGTCCACGCTTATGGGGCGGTATTTGATAACCCTGATTTGATTGTAGCTGCGGTTGTGGGTGACGGAGAAGCGGAAACTGGACCTTTAGCTACTAGTTGGCATTCTAACAAATTTATTAACCCTGTTACTGACGGTGCAGTTTTACCAATTCTGCATTTGAATGGTTACAAAATTGCCAACCCTACAGTATTAGCACGGATACCTGATGGCGAATTAGAAAGTCTATTTATTGGCTATGGTTATAAACCATACTTTGTCGAGGGGGCAGATCCTACGGAAGTTCACAAACAAATGGCGGCAGTTTTAGATACAATCATTCCTGAAATCCAAGGTATTCAACTAGAAGCACGGGTACATGGGGTTCAACAAAGACCACAATGGCCAATGATCATCTTACGCACTCCTAAGGGTTGGACAGGTCCTGTGGAAGTGGACGGAAAGAAAACAGAAGGTTATTGGCGATCGCACCAAGTCCCTTTTAGTGATATAGCTGGTAAACCGGAACATCTGCAACTATTAGAAGATTGGCTCAAAAGCTACAAACCAGAAGAACTATTTGATACCAATGGTCAACTTATTCCCGAACTCGCAGAATTAAGTCCCCAAGGTCAGCGTCGCATGGGAGACAACCCCCACGCAAATGGCGGAATTTTGCTGCGTGATTTGAAAATGCCTGATTTTACCAGCTATGCTGTAGAAGTACGTAAACCAGGAACAATTAACGCTGAAGCAACAAAAGTTACTGGTAAGTTTCTCCGGGACATCATGAAACTGAACGACGAAAGCCGTAACTTCCGCGTTTTTGGTCCTGACGAAACGGCATCAAATCGTCTAGACCCTTTATTTGAAGTGACAAATCGCGCTTGGGATGCGGAAATTCTTCCCGAAGATGACCATTTATCACCTAATGGTCGGGTAATGGAAATCCTCAGCGAAACCAATTGTCAAGGGTGGTTAGAGGGATATTTGTTAACAGGTCGTCATGGTTTCTTCTCCTGTTATGAAGCATTTATTCACATCATTGATTCGATGTTCAACCAACACGCTAAATGGTTGAAAACAACCCGTCATATTACCTGGAGAAGACCAATTGCATCTTTAAATTATCTTCTCACTTCTCATGTTTGGCGACAAGATCATAACGGTTTTTCTCACCAAGATCCTGGTTTTATTGATCATGTAATTAATAAAAAATCTGAGATCATTCGTGTTTATCTTCCCCCAGATGCTAACACCTTGCTATCAGTAACCGACCATTGTTTAAAAAGTCGTAATTATGTCAATGTGATTGTAGCAGGTAAACAACCCGCATTACAATATTTAGATATAGATGCTGCTATTAAACACACTACTAAAGGTTTAGGAATTTGGGAATGGGCTAGTAATGACCAAAACAGTGAACCAGATGTAGTTATGGCTTGTGCTGGGGATATTCCCACCTTGGAAACCTTAGCAGCAGTGGATATTTTACGTCAAAATTTCCCAGATTTAAAAGTGCGAGTTGTCAATGTTGTTGATTTAATGACATTACAACCAAAAAGCGAACATCCTCACGGTTTAAGTAATAAAGACTTTGATACAATTTTCACAACTGACAAACCAATTATATTTGCATTTCATGGTTATCCTTGGTTAATTCATCGTCTCACTTATCGGCATACAAATCATCAAAATATTCATGTCCGTGGTTATAAAGAAGAAGGAACAACAACCACACCTTTTGATATGGTGGTAATGAATGATTTAGATAGATTTCACTTAGTTATTGATGTCATTGACCGTGTACCAAAGTTAGGTTATCAAGCAGCTTATGTGAAGCAAAAATTGCAAGATAAATTAATTTCACATAAGCATTATATCCAGAAACATGGTGAAGATATGCCAGAAATTCGTGATTGGACTTGGCCGTATTAAGAGGATGTTTGAAAAGTCTAACTTGGGCGATTAGAAATCACATCTACACAGACAAAACCTGCCTAAGCAGGTTTCAAATTCTGAATTTTTCGTTAGTCCACGCAGGTGGACTTTGCTTGTGTAGCAGCGATTTCTAATCGCCGATAGCACTCGTTAGGGGAGGAGGTTAACAATATTCAAGAATAATTTGTTAATTATGAAAAATGTCCCTACAAAGGTTTGGTGACTACGCACATTTAATTACCACCAGATGTCTATTGTCTCATCCTCAAAAGCACTACTTTTTTTAAAAGTAAGTTATCATCGTATTGATAGTTTTTTTTACAAACTAATAAAACAATGAATATTCTAGGAATTAACGCTTATCACGGTGATGCTTCAGCTTGTTTGATTCAAAATGGTCAATTAATAGCAGCCGTTGAAGAAGAACGTTTTAATCGAATTAAACATTGGGCAGGATTTCCTACAGAATCTATCCGTTATTGTCTGAAAATTGGTGGCATTAGTGCTAAAGATTTAGATCACGTAGCTGTATCATTCAACCCTAAAGCTAATCTAAACCGCAAACTCCTATTTACCCTCAAACAACGTCCATCTTTAGCATCACTCCTAGATAGATTTAACAAACAAAGTAAATCCGCCAATCTTCAGGAACAATTAGCCGCAGCCTGTAATTGTCAATTCCGGGAAATTACAGCACCTATTCATACACTAGAACACCATACAACACACTTAGCCAGCGGTTTCTTTATTTCTCCCTTTGAAAAAGCCGCGATTCTCTCTATTGACGGTATGGGAGACTTTGTGAGTACCTTATCAGCAGCAGGAGAGGGTAATCATTTAGAATATTTCACGCGGACGCATTTCCCCCACTCTATTGGTTATTTATATAATGCCATTACCCTGTATCTAGGTTTTCCCGCCTATGGTGACGAATACAAAGTTATGGGATTAGCACCTTATGGAGAACCAGAATATTTAGAAGCCTTTAGAAAAATTATCTTTCCCAAAGGCGATAGTTTTGAGCTAAATTTAGATTACTTTACTCACCATGAGCAAGGTATTGCAATGAAATGGGATGATGGTGCGCCCACAGTAGAACCTTTCCACAGTCGAGAACTAGAAAAATTATTAGGTCCTGCAAGACAACCAAATTCAGAACTCACCTCAAAGCATCAGAACATTGCTGCATCTTTACAAGCCGTAACTGAAGAAATTATCTTTCATTTAATCAATCAATTACATCAACGATACCCTTGCGAAAATCTCTGTTTGACAGGTGGTGTAGCCATGAATTCTGTAGCCAATGGCAAAATTACCCAAAATACTCCTTTTAAAAAAGTTTACATTCCTCTAGGTGCTGCTGATAATGGTACTTGTATCGGTGCAGCTTTCTTTGTTTGGCATCAAATTCTCAAGCAACCTCGTCAGTTTATTTTAAGTCATGCTTATTGGGGTTCTGAGTTTTCTGATGGAGAATGCTTATTAGCACTGCAATCTCATAATTTACAACCAAAGCACTTAGAAAAAACCGTCATGTTAAATCATGTTGTGGATGCTATTTGCGAAGGTAAAGTAATTGGTTGGTTTCAAGGTAGAATGGAATTTGGCGCAAGGGCATTAGGCAATCGTTCATTGATAGCTGATCCTCGTCGCGTTGATATGCGAGATATTATCAACCTGAAAATTAAGTTCCGAGAAAAATTCCGGCCTTTTGCTCCCAGCATTTTGGAAGAATTTGTCGGAGAATACTTTGAAATTGATGAAACCGCACCTTTTATGGAAAAAGTTTTCAAAATTCGCCCTGAAAAAAGAGAGTTAATTCCGGCTGTAACTCATGTAGATGGTACTGGACGCTTACAAAGTGTTAGTCACACAACAAACCCACTCTATTGGGATTTAATTAATACCTTTGCCCAACGCACGGGTATTCCTTTACTGCTGAATACCTCTCTCAATGAAAATGAACCTATTGTGAGAACACCCCAAGAAGCTATCCAGTGTTTCTTAAGAACAAATATGGATAGTTTAGTTTTAGGCTCTTATTATATAGAGCGCAGTAATATAAATTCAAATTGAGTACGGTTTTCGTGCATACCCGTGTATGCACGGCAACAAAATTAGGAAAATATTATATGCAAATAGCAAATAATTGATAATTAAGAGTACAATGTGCAAGTAAATTGTTGTTACCATTGTTAAATCTCTACATAGTCACATAAATCCGTATCTAATGTTAATTTTTTAACAAGAAATATTTAAATAATTACTCTTACTTAATGGAATTGTTGAATTCACAAATAGCAATTTCCTCACATAGTAAAAATAAATGTTAATATACATATATCAAGCCATTACTATTTATACAAGAGAAATCAATGCTTAATCACCAAGTTACAAACGATAAAAATTCCCTAAGTAATACCACTCCCGCTCCTGCTGCTCCTACATTATTTCCTAATACATTTTCCCAATTTTCGGAAGAGAGTAGTGATTTTAACCTCAAGTCCTTTGTTGGTCTTTTACAGCGCCGAGCAATGATCATCATAGGAGTTGCTTCCGTTGCTATGGGTGGTGTTATTTATACAAATTTTAAACAAGTACCAATTTATGAAGGCAGCTTTCAAATATTAGTTGAACCTGTTAATAGTGACTCTGAAATAGGAAAAATAAACCTAGAAAACTCTAATTTCATCAAACAAACTGGACTAGATTATGAGAGCCAAATTCAAGTTCTCAGAAGTCCAGAACTGCTGCGAGATTTTGTTAAACAAATCCAAAAATCTTATCCTGATCTTGATTACGGTACCCTTTTAGGAAATTTAAGTATTCGTCGCTTGGGACAATCAAAAATCATCCAAGTTAGCTATAAAAGTGATAATAATCGAAAAATTAAATCTATACTAGATCCTCTGTCTGATTATTATTTAAAATATAGCCTCAACAAGCGGCAAACAAAGCTCCGTCAGGGAGTTCAATTTGTAGATGCAAAACTACCTGAAATCCGCACCAGGCTAGGACAGTTGCAAAAAGAAATGCAAATGTTCCGCCAAAGATTCAATTTTATTGATCCACAAAACCAATCTGAAGTAGTTTCTTCGCAAATTCAATCTTTGGCACAACAAAGACTAACTATAAACCAACAGTTAATCGCCGCCAGAGCTAATTATGACAGAGTACAGAGACGTGAAGAACAGTTAGCAATTCTTAATACTGCCCCCCTTTATCAAACCCTAATTGCTCAACAGCGTCAATTAGACACCCAGATATCTGGAGAATTAACTCGATTTCAACCAGATAACCCAGTTATCCGCACTTTACAAGAAAAAAGAGCTAACCTTTCACCTATTATTGAAGCAGAAGCCGCACGCACTATTAATATCAAAATATCTGAAGTTACGGATCTAATTAAGAAAATAGAAGTAGACAACCAATATCTAACACAAGTAGAAAAACAAGCGCAATTGAAATTAGATCAGTTGCCAGTTTTATCTCGCCAATATACTGAAATTCTGCGGAATTTACAAATAGCCAATGAAAGTTTAAATCGCTTCTTAGCTGCTCGTGAACAATTACAAATAGAAATAGCCCAAACAGAACTACCCTGGGAATTAATTCAAGCAGCTTTTGTGCCTCAATATCCAATTTCCCCAGATATTCCCCGCAATTTAATGTTGGGATTTGTGACTAGTTCTTTATTGGGCATAGGTGCTGCTTTGCTCAGGGAACAAACTGATAATACCTATCATAGTGTTGAAAATGTCCAGGATAAGCTAGGACTGCCTTTATTAGGATCTCTTCCCTTCAATAAAAACTTAGTTCGGAATCAATCTTTAAACCCAATAAGGACAGGCAAAGATAAAGAACAAGAAGTAATTGTAGACCCTCTTGTCATCAGTGATGAAGTACCCGACACCTCTTCTCGTCGCCGTTCTCGATCCAGCTATTATTATGGTCAAGGATCATTTTGGGAATCTTTACAAGTTTTATATAGTAATCTTCAACTGCTTAATTCTGATCAACCGATTAAGTCTTTAGTTGTTTCCTCTACTCTCCCCGGAGATGGTAAAAGTACGGTAGGATTTAGTTTAGCAAAAACAGCCGCGATCATGGGGAAAAAAGTATTGCTTGTAGATTGTGACCTCCGCAAATCCAGAATTCACAAGTTAACACAATTAAATAATATCTGGGGAATTAGTAGTTTAATTTCTTCAGATATAGATGTCAACCAAGTAATTCAAAAAATGCCCGGACTTAATGACTTATCAGTGATTACCGCAGGTCCTCTACCTCCTGATCCTGCCCGGTTGCTCTCATCAGATAAAATGAGTCAAATGATGGACTATTTCTCTGAGAATTTTGATTTAGTGATTTATGATTCTCCTCCTTTATCTGGATTAGTAGATGCTAGACTGGTAGCAGTTAATACTGATGGTGTGATGCTAGTTGTCAGAATTGATAAAACAGATAAATCTGCTATGAAGCAACTTATTGATACCCTCAAAGCATCTCCCATCAATTTACTAGGAGTAGTAGTCAACGGCGAGAAGTTCCCAGGATTCGGATATAACTATAATTACAGATACAGTTCATATTACTATACTCGCAGTAATAGCAATTAGACATCTGGTGAAAATTATCTTATCTTAGGGACAATTCATGAATTGTCCCTACAAGGGTTTGGTGACTACGCACATTTAATTACCACCAGATGTCTAATAGACAAAAATATTCGCCGTTATCATCTGTAATTATTAATCTGCGACAAAAAAATAGTAACTAAGTTCTCTTAGTTATTGACAAAGCATGGGCAGGAGGAGAATCGAACTCCTATGGCCTCACGGCCGCCGCATTTTGAGTGCGGTGCGTCTACCAATTCCGCCACCCGCCCTTGGGTGTAACTTTCTTATTATAGCCTATTTTTTGATGTTGTCAATAGGTATTGAGATTTTTTTGAGAAATTTTTTAGTAAGCAATTGATGAATCAATATCCTCCAATGTGGGACAGCCACTGAGTGCCATTGCTACCTTTAACTCATCCTCCAGTAGGGAGATGATATGAGATACACCAGTTTTTCCGGCCACTGCTAATCCCCATAACACAGGCCGGCCAATGAGTACAGCCTTTGCCCCCAGTGCTAAGGCTTTAAGTATATCTGTACCTCGACGAATCCCCCCATCTAACAAAACCTCTGCTCGTCCGTTTACTGCTGCTACAATTGGGGCTAGAGCTTCCAAAGAAGCGATCGCCCCGTCTAATTGTCTACCGCCATGATTAGAAACAACAATTGCTTGAGCGCCATATTCCACAGCTAAAACCGCATCCTCAGGTCGTAAAATTCCTTTAACGACCACAGGTAAGGGACTAATAGATTGTAACCATTGCAAGTCTTTCCAAGTGACTGCGGGATTAATTTGCTGGCTAAAATAAGTCAATAAACCAGATTCTCCTTGTTCCTGGGGAATCTCTAAACCGGAGATATGGGTGAAATTACCAAGCTGTAAACCGGCAGGTAGGGTAAACTGATTAAGTTGGTCTCGTTCTCGTTTTCCCAACACGGGAGCATCTACAGTCAGACAAATCGCTTTGTAGCCCGCCCTATAAGCTCTTTCTACCAAAGCCCTAGTTAAACCCTGATCTTTGTGTATATACAGTTGAAACCATTGTAAACCATTAGCGACAGTAGCTACTTCTTCTAAACTCTTGTTAGCCAATGTACTCAGCACCATACCCACACCAGCATTTTCCGCAGCTAAAGCTGTAGCAATTTCACCCTCTGGATGAGCTAGACACTGAAAAGCCATGGGCGCAATTAATAGAGGTAATCGCAAATATTCCCCTAAAACCTTGGTATTTAAGTTAACTTCACTAACATCAACCAGCATTTTTGGACGAAGTTTAACTCTTGCAAACGCAGCCCGATTATCTTGCAGCGTGATTTCATCCCATGCACCACTACTATAATAATCAAAAACCATCTGTGAAAGATGCTCTTTTGCCAGTTGTTCGTATGCGAATAAATTAATCGGTGATAGATTCATGTTAATTAGGGGTAAGTCATGTAGCAAGATACCGCAGTTTAATTGAGATTCAATGTGGTACAATCTACCAATTACGCCAACTTCCTGGTGCTGTTTCGTTTTGATGGTTAATACTGTGATTTTGTAATAATTTTTGGTATTCTTGACTACTCGCCCACCGATCAATTTCTCGCGCCCGCAATACGGGAACAGGGTGGCTTAATTGGGCTGTGCGGGCGTATTTCACCATTTCCCCCAATTCCGTTTTACTAATTTCATCATAGGCACGAGCTTGGTCAATAAAGGACTCTAAATTCAATTGGGGCGCTAAACTGGGAGAACCACCGGCTAACTTCATTAATACTGACATGACAATTTTAGGGTCTTGGGTGACTAACAAAGCAGCACGATCGCAGGTAAACTCAGCACAGCGTACCCATTCTAATAATTGTGACTGCATAGCTTGTGCCAACACAGCACCAATATTTGGCACGACTGCGGCGGCTAAAACCAGTAAATTCACTGGCGTTAAATACACGGTGTGCTCGCATTTGATATGACCTAATTCATGTCCAATTACAGCCTGTATTTCTGCTGGTGTCAATATCTCAATTAAGGATGTGTGGATAACCATAAAAGGCTGTTTACCACGCATAGCAAAGGTATAAGCATTAGGGGCTGGATGTTGACGCACATATAATTGAGGTGGCTCAATGTCAAGAATTTGACAAGCTTCTAATAATAATTTGTGTAATTCTGGGAGTTGTTTTTCTCCTACTAAAATACTCGAAGCGATATTCTCTACATAAAAAACCTGTTCTGCCATTGGACCTAGCCAATTTCTAACCATCATATCTAAACCAGGGATTTGCTTCAGCATTTTAGTAGATTCTAAATCTAGAGTATGACGGAAGGAGTCAGCTTTTAAACCAATTAGCGAGCTTTTCAATAAAGACATAGTATTTAAAAAAATTAAAAAATAAAAAAGGAAATGTGGGTTGGGTAAAGCCACAGCAAAACCTAATATTACCAAGGACTTTATTGGGTTTGCTTGAGTCAACCCAACCTACAACATAATGCTTTTTAGCCTTAACCAACGGTATTGTGTTAATTTTTAGACTTCTAATTTACCTGCGCTTCCGCAAGACCCACGGGACAAGTGACGTTAGTACCACCTAAACCACAATAACCACCGGGATTTTTAGCTAAATATTGCTGATGATATTCTTCAGCATAGTAAAATTCAGGTGCATCTAATATCTCTGTTGTAATTGTACCATAACCTGCATCCTTGAGAGCTAATTGATAAACATTTCGTGATGTTTCTGCTAATTGTTTTTGATTTTCGGAATAGACGTAAATTCCCGAACGATATTGAGTACCAGTGTCGTTACCTTGACCCATTCCTTGGGTTGGGTTGTGGCTTTCCCAGAAGACTTTCAGGAGTTGGGAATAAGTAATTATTTTGGGGTCAAATACAACCAACACTACCTCATTATGACCGGTCATACCACTACATACTTCTTGGTAAGTGGGGTTGGGTGTGTAACCAGCAGCATAACCTACCGCTGTAGTGTAAACTCCCGATAATTGCCAAAATTTGCGTTCCGCACCCCAAAAACAGCCTAAACCAAACATAGCAATTTCTAAGCCTTGAGGAAAAGGTGCTTTGAGGGGGTTTTTATTTACATAATGAAATGCTGGCACTCGCATTATTTCGTTTCGTCCTGGTAACGCTTGCTCAGGTCTTGGCATCGCTGATTTCTTTCCAAATCCAAATATTCCCATTGTTTTTAATTTATATTAATGATTGCAATGCTTTTTAATTATAAAACTAAATACTTTGGGAGTTTCAAAACACCTCTTAGTTAGAGTGTGATTATCTACTATTCATAAATGATGTTTTTTGTCAATACTTTAGGACTTACCCACGAGTTACGGAATAAACAAAACACTCCAGGGACGGATATTACAGAGAAATGGCAGTTATGGATATTTGGCGTAAATCCTCACCAAAAATCATACATTTGCTTAAAATCCCCCTATCCATTAAAATCAGAAATGCCGCGTTATCCGTAATTATGTCTAACTCCCAAATAAGTGCTGCTGTTGCGAAACTCTATGATACCTACCCTTTTCCCCCAGAACCAATTTTAGATCAACCACCACCAGGTTATAATTGGCGCTGGAATTGGTTGGCTGCTTACAACTTTTGTACCGGGAGAAAACCCGAAAATCAACATATCCGTATTTTAGATGCTGGTTGTGGTTCGGGGGTAGGAACAGAATATTTAGTACATCTTAACCCCTACGCACAGGTAGTAGGCATAGACTTAAGTGCGGGAACTTTAGAAGTAGCAAAAAAACGCTGTCAAAGCTCTGGTGCTGACCGTGTAGAATTTCATCATCTGAGTATCTATGATGTTGAACAGATACCAGGTGAATTTGATTTGATTAATTGCGTTGGTGTGCTTCATCATTTACCCGAGGCCATTCCTGGTATTCAAGCATTAGCGCGAAAACTCGCTCCAGGTGGATTAATGCACATCTTTGTCTATGGAGAAATAGGAAGATGGGAAATACAACTAATGCAACAAGCGATCGCAATTCTCCAAGGTAACAAACGCGGTGACTATCAAGATGGTGTCCACATTGGCAGAAAAATCTTTGCCTCATTACCAGAAAACAACCGTATTGTCAAGCGTGAAAAAGAAAGATGGTCATTAGAAAACCAGCGGGATGAGTGTTTTGCTGATATGTATGTACATCCCCAGGAAACTGATTATAATATTGATACATTATTTGCATTAATAGACGCTTCCGGCTTAGACTTTGTAGGGTTCTCAAATCCTGGTTTTTGGCAATTGGAAAAATTGTTAGAAAAAGCACCGGAGTTAATTGAACGAGCCGCAGAACTAACAGAACGTCAACGTTACAGATTAGTAGAATTATTGAATCCAGAAGTAGCACATTATGAATTTTTTCTCAGTCGTCCTCCCTTACCCAAAAGCGACTGGTCAGCAGATAACAGATTATTAGCAGCCATACCCGAACTTAACCCCTGCATAGATGGGTTTCCCAGTCAATGTATATTTAACTACGATTATCAAATCGTTAAGTTATCAACAGCAGAATTAGAATTTATGCAAAACTGTGATAGTAAATCTACCGTAGCAGAGATTTTAACCAAAGTCCAGTTTGGGTTAGATGGAGTCAGAAATCTTTGGAAACAACATCTTATTTTACTGACACCTGGTTAAGTAGAATGGCGTAATTTAATTGGTAATTTAGCGATCGCACTTTCAGAAATTATTGACAGCGATCGGCTAAAATTAAATTAATTACCATGATCAAATTTGAAGTTCTCCAAAAATGTCATAGTTCTGCCACAGTGGCGGATATTTTAACCCAAGTTGAGCTAGACTTAAACAGAGTTAAACACCTTTACCAACAACAACCAATCTTACTGATCCCCGCCTCATAAAAAATAAGTAAGAAATGATGCTCTTATCACTGACCAAAAATAAGTTAATTGTTTTTTTCTAAAGTATTGTTACCGCAACGTGATATGATTTGGCTGACTGGATGTGCGGTCATCATATTTAAACTGTACTAGTTTCAAATGCCGTGAGCTTGTCAGACCAACCAATTACGCCCACTCAGACAGCACAACAAGATGACAAATCTGGTTTTGTGTCCTCAAAACCAGTGGACTCCTCCATGGAGGAGTTTTATCAACTCTATCGAGAATTGATATTAATCACACTTGTTTTAACAGGGATAGTCTTTATCTCCGTCTGGATTGCTTATTCACCAAACATTGCTCTAAATTATTTATTAGGGGCGTGTGCAGGTGTGCTTTACTTGAAGATGTTGGCAAAAGATGTTGAACGGTTAGGAAAGGAAAAACAAAAACTGAGCAAAACTCGGTTAGCCTTGTTAGTAGTGCTGATTCTCCTGGCCTCAAAGTTGAATCAACTGCATATACTACCCATATTTTTGGGATTTCTGACCTACAAAGCCACACTCCTCATCTATGTAGTTAGGTTAGCGTTAATTTCTGACTCATCCAAGCTCCGGCAACCTTAAAACGCTCCTCTTCTCCAGGTAAAATTGGAGAAACGATTGAATTGGAAAGAAAATGCTGAATTTTCTGAATGTCTACTCCCTTCCGCTTGCTGAATTGGAAGTGGGTAAACACCTGTACTGGCAAATAGGTAACTTGAAGCTACATGGTCAGGTGTTTCTCACATCTTGGTTTGTTATTGGCGTACTCGTCCTAGCTTCCGTCCTGGCCAGTAGTAACGTCAAAAGGATTCCTAGTGGCTTACAAAACTTGATGGAGTACGCCCTAGAATTTATTCGAGATTTGGCCAAAAACCAGATTGGCGAGAAAGAATATCGCCCCTGGGTGCCCTTCGTAGGCACTTTGTTTTTGTTCATTTTTGTGTCAAATTGGTCAGGGGCATTAGTTCCTTTTAAGTTAATTCATCTGCCAGAGGGCGAACTGACAGCACCCACAAGCGACATTAACACAACTGTTGCCTTAGCGTTGTTGACATCATTAGCGTATTTTTATGCAGGATTCAGCAAAAAGGGTTTAGGTTATTTCGGTAACTATGTGCAACCAGTTTCCTTCATGTTGCCATTCAAGATTATTGAAGATTTCACAAAACCCCTGTCCCTAAGCTTCCGTTTATTCGGTAACATCTTAGCTGATGAACTAGTCGTGGGAGTGCTGGTACTATTAGTACCCTTGTTCGTGCCTCTGCCAGTAATGGCTTTGGGACTATTTACCAGCGCCATTCAAGCACTAATTTTTGCCACCCTCGCAGCAGCCTATATCGGCGAAGCGATGGAAGATCATCATGGCGAAGAGCATGAGGGAGAACACTAAATCCCCTCAGATGACAAGAGTCAGCCATTAGCGGCAACAGAAAACAGGTGACAGTTAACAGGTGACGGCAATTAATCATCTGAAAACTGAAAACTGACAACTGACCACTTACCACTGACAAATACAACACCCAACCGTATCTCTAAAAGTAAGGAAAGAAGATCATGAATCCATTAGTTGCTGCTGCTTCCGTTATCGCCGCTGCTCTAGCTGTAGGTTTAGCTGCAATCGGCCCCGGTATTGGTCAAGGTAATGCAGCAGGACAAGCTGTAGAAGGTATTGCTCGTCAACCAGAAGCTGAAGGCAAAATTCGCGGTACATTACTGTTAAGTTTGGCGTTCATGGAAGCTCTAACCATCTACGGTCTAGTAGTCGCTCTAGTGCTACTGTTTGCTAACCCCTTCGCATAATTACAACTGAGTTCTGACTGCGGGCGTGAGCAATCACGTCTGAACAGAAAGTTATGAATTTATACTCATAACTGATGAAATGACTGGCCACCCAAGCTATCAGAACTCAGCATTAACATTAATGTAGATAGGAATAAGCAATCATGACACACTGGATCACCTTATTGGCCGTGGAAGAAGTTGCCAAAGAAGGGGGACTGTTTGATCTAGATGCTACTCTGCCCTTAATGGCAATCCAGTTTCTAGTATTAGCCCTGATATTGAACGCAACTCTTTACAAGCCCTTGGGTAATGCAATAGATGGCCGGAATGAATATATCCGTACCAACAATTTACAAGCCCAAGAACGCTTATCAAAAGCCCAAGCATTAGCCCAGCAATACGAACAAGAGCTTGCTCAAAGCAGAAAACAAGCTCAAGCAATTGTTGCTCAAGCCCAAGCCGAAGCCCAAAAAATCGCTGCTCAAAACATCGCCGCAGCGCAACAAGAAGCCCAGGTACAGCGAGAAAAAGCAGCCAGTGAAATTGAGCAGCAAAAACAACAGGCTCTAGCTGCCTTGGAAACACAAGTAGATGCTCTCAGTCGCCAAATCCTAGAGAAGCTGTTAGGCGCTGATTTAGTAAGTCAACGCTAACTTGTGAAAACAGTCATGGGTCATAAGTGATTAGTAGTCATTAGTTATTGGTATTGAAAACAATTAACAAATGACGACTGACAACGGACAACTGACAAAAAATTTGGAAAATTGGCAGCGCAGTTAGTGGATAAAGAATCATGGGGACTTTTTTACTGTTGATGACGGAAGCCAGCGCCGTCGGAGGTGAATTGGCACTAAGCAAGGGAGAAAGTGGGTTTAGTCTAAATACGAATATTTTAGATACTAACCTGATTAACCTGGCTATTATTATTACTGTGTTGGTTGTATTTGGAAGCAAGGTTTTAGGTAGTACCTTAAAATCTCGCCGAGAAAATATCGAATCAGCAATTAAGAGTGCAGAGCAGAAGGTAGCAGAAACCGCAGCCAAATTGAAAGAGGCGCAGCAAAAGCTGGAACTTGCTCAAGAAGAAGCTCAAAGAATCAAACAAACAGCTGAATTAAACGCCCAGAAAGCTAAAGATGCAATTTTAGCCCAATCTGCTGTAGATATTCAAAGGATGCAGGAAGCGGGAGCGGCTGATTTGAATTCTGAACTAGAAAGAGCCATAACTCAACTCAGACAAAAGGTAGTCTTACAAGCACTACAAAAAGTTGAAGGACAACTTAAAGCTGGTATTAGCGATGATGCTCAACAGGCTTTAATTGCCCGTAGCATCGCCCAATTGGGAGGGGAGATATGAAAAATAATGCAGCAACAGCTGAAATATCCCAGCCTTATGCGCAGGCACTATTGTCCATTGCTCAGTCTCAAAACTTAACAGAAGAATTTGGGACAGATGCAAGAAGTTTTCTGGGATTATTAACAGGTAGCCAAGAACTGAATAACTTTTTGGCTAATCCCTTTGTGAAACCAGAGAACAAAAAAAATCTCCTCAAACAATTACTGGGGGAAGGTGTAAATCCATACCTACGTAATTTTTTATTGCTGTTAGTTGACAGAAGACGTATTGGCTTCTTGGAAGAAATTTTACAGCAGTATCTAGCACTATTACGGCAGTTAAATCAAACTGTATTGGCGGAAATTACTTCTGCTGTTCCTCTCACAGAAAGCCAAAAGCAAGCAATTACAGAAAAGGTAATTACCCTGACCAAAGCTGCACAAGTAGAATTAGCTACCAAAATAGACAGTGACTTAATTGGTGGTGTAATTATCAAAGTTGGTTCTCAAGTGATTGACGCTAGTTTGCGTGGTCAACTACGTCGTCTCTCTTTGCGTTTAAGCAGTAACTAAATGGGTAATAGGTAATAGGTAATAGGTAATGGGTAAAATTTTCCCCCATCACCAATCACCAACCACCAATTATCATTAACTTCTTTGTGAAACTAATTAGCACGACAAATGAGCATTTCCATTAGACCAGACGAAATCAGCAGCATTATCCAACAACAAATCGAGCAATACGACCAAGAGGTTAAAGTTGCTAACGTTGGTACAGTGTTACAAGTGGGTGACGGGATTGCCCGGATTTATGGCTTAGAAAAAGCTATGGCTGGGGAACTCCTAGAATTTGAAGATGGCACCATTGGTATCGCCCAAAACTTAGAAGAAGATAACGTCGGTGCGGTATTGATGGGTCAAGGTCGGGACATTCAAGAAGGTAGCTCCGTAACCGCTACCGGTAAAATCGCCCAAGTAGCTGTGGGTGAAGCTTTAATTGGTCGGGTTGTAGATGCTTTAGGTCGTCCCATTGATGGTAAAGGTGATCTCAAAACTACCGAAAGTCGGTTAATTGAATCCCCCGCCCCTGGTATTATCGCCCGTCGTTCCGTCCATGAACCGATGCAAACAGGGATCACCGCTATTGATTCTATGATTCCCGTCGGCCGTGGTCAACGGGAATTAATCATTGGTGACCGACAAACAGGGAAAACAGCGATCGCTATTGATACCATCATTAACCAAAAGGGTGAAGATGTTGTTTGCGTGTACGTGGCTGTCGGTCAAAAAGCTTCCACCGTGGCTAATGTAGTCCAAACCTTACAAGAAAAAGGCGCTATGGACTACACCGTAGTTGTAGCAGCTAACGCCAGTGACCCAGCTACTTTACAATACTTAGCTCCCTACACAGGCGCTAGTATTGCTGAGTATTTTATGTACAAGGGCAAAGCGACCTTAATTATTTACGATGACCTTTCTAAGCAAGCACAGGCTTACCGTCAAATGTCCTTGCTATTGCGTCGTCCACCCGGTCGGGAAGCTTATCCTGGAGATGTATTCTACATCCACTCCCGCTTGTTGGAACGCGCTGCTAAATTGAGCGACGAATTGGGTAAAGGTAGTATGACTGCTTTACCAATTATCGAAACCCAAGCTGGTGACGTATCCGCATATATTCCAACCAATGTAATTTCTATTACTGACGGTCAGATTTTCTTGTCTTCTGACTTGTTTAACTCTGGTATCCGTCCCGCTGTTAACCCCGGTATCTCTGTATCCCGTGTAGGTTCTGCGGCTCAAACCAAAGCCATGAAAAAAGTTGCTGGTAAAATCAAGCTGGAATTGGCTCAGTTTGACGATTTACAAGCTTTCGCTCAGTTCGCTTCTGATTTAGATAAAGCTACTCAGGATCAGTTGGCTCGTGGTGCGCGTTTACGGGAATTGTTAAAACAGCCTCAAAATGACCCTCTTTCCGTCGCTGAACAAGTAGCGGTTCTTTACGCTGGTATTAATGGTTATTTGGATGACATCGCAGTTAATGAAGTAACTACCTTTGTTAGAGGTTTACGTGATTACCTCAAGAATGTTAATACTGGCTATTACCAAGGCGTACAAGGAACAAAAGTTCTCGGTGATGCGGAAGAAACTGCTTTGAAAGCAGCACTAACGGAGTTCAAAAAGACCTTCCAAGCAGCAGCGTAAAAATTTGGGATTTGGGATTTGGGATTTGGGATTAAATAGACTCGTTCTTTGGATATCAACCCATAAAAGGCGGGGATTTGATGTTTATTTGCAAATGAGTCTCATCTAAAATCCGAAATTCCGAATCTAAAATCTCAAATCTCAAATCGGATTTTGGCATTAAATAGGCTCGTTCCTTGAATATCAACCCATAAAAGACGGGAATTTGATGTTTATTTGCAAATGAGTCTCATCTAAAATCCGAAATTCCGAATCTAAAATCTCAAATCCAAAATCTCAAATCGGATTATGGCTAATCTCAAATCAATACGCGATCGCATTCAGTCGGTCAAAAACACCAAGAAAATCACGGAAGCCATGCGACTGGTAGCAGCGGCCAGAGTCCGTCGCGCTCAAGAACAAGTAATTGCTACCCGTCCCTTTGCTGACCGTTTAGCACAAGTATTATTTGGCTTACAAACCAGACTGCGTTTTGAAGATGTGGACTTACCCCTATTGAAAAAACGCGAAGTTAAATCAGTAGGATTGTTGGTAATTGCAGGCGATCGCGGTTTATGTGGTGGTTACAATAGTAACGTCATCCGTCGCGCTGAGAATCGTGCCAAAGAACTTCAAGCTGAAGGTGTAAACTATACTTATGTGTTAGTCGGACGCAAAGCTACCCAATACTTTCAACGCCGGAATCAGCCTATTGATGCTACATACGGCGGTTTAGAACAAATTCCTACCGCCGCCGAAGCAACAAATATCGCTGATGAACTGCTTTCTCTATTCCTTTCTGAAAAAGTAGACCGGATTGAGCTAGTTTATACAAAATTTGTCTCCTTGGTTAGTTCTCGTCCCGTAGTCCAAACCCTTCTCCCTTTGGATACCCAAGGTTTAGAAGCAGCGGATGATGAAATTTTCCGTTTAACTACCCGTGGTGGTCAATTCCAAGTGGAACGGGAAAAGGTAACTAGTACAGTTGCACCCTTACCCCGTGATATGATTTTTGAACAAGATCCAGTACAAATACTGGACTCGTTGTTGCCATTGTATCTGAGTAATCAGCTATTACGGGCATTACAAGAATCAGCAGCTAGTGAACTAGCAGCACGGATGACAGCGATGAGTAACGCTAGTGATAATGCTGGTGAACTCATTAAAACTTTGTCATTGTCTTACAACAAAGCTCGTCAAGCCGCAATTACCCAGGAATTACTGGAAGTTGTCGGTGGTGCAGAAGCGTTGACTTAATTTGGTAATTGGTGATTGGTAATTGTTATTGAATTAATTACCCAATTTTATGGCTATTTATTGACATCAGTAACCAAGCTTCTTAGAATAGAATATACAAGTGATATGTTTACTCAGCTGTTAGCAACGGCGGTTTAAACATCATCAAAAAAGTGGTCGGAGAGTCTGCTTTTAGCAGTAATTCGATGGCGATCTTTGTAGTTAAGCCTTTACGGGTTAAACCGTGTACAGCTAATCTAATGGATATTTGTCCATAAAATTAGTAACTATAGGGATTCTCCATTCAGTCAGATACAAGAAACCCACCCTCAACTCCTCCCCGCAAGGGGAGAGGTTTTCAAACCCACCTGGGTGGGTTTGGTTTGTGTAAGTGCGGTTTTTTACTGCCAATCTATATATATCTATAGATAAATATATTTTTTTATTATTATGTAGCTCTACTGCTTTCTCTATAAGTTGCTTTAACTATTCCTAATGCAGTCCTAATAACCGTTGTGATTCTTCAGGATTGTTATGAATATACTCAACTATGTTACTCATAATTTCAGGGTAGATACACGATTTTATCTTATTATACCATTTTCCTGTGGATAAAAGAGGAGTCACAGGAAAGAGCTTTTCGTTGGGTGCGGGGATGTTATGAAATTATGCTGACGTTGGAAAATTTTCTCCAACGTTGTTCTTTAACTATAGAAAGTAAGTATATGGGAATTGAAGTTCGGCAACTTCTTTACCAGAAACAATTTTTAATTTTATTTACTGTTCAAAACCTTGAGGAAGAGGAAGGAGTTGTATATATTCATCGTGTGCGTCATGGTTCTCAGCAGAGATTAGAAAATATACAGGATTTATATGGGGATGAGTGATAAAATTTGGGACTCACTCAATAGTGATACTTTCGATGCGCTTCGCTACGCACATCCCAAACCCCAAAAGAGCAATCACACTCCCAACATCCCAAAACAGCGATCACATATCCATAACCCTAAAACAGCGAACTGACAAGTCAGCACTATCGCATCCCACAAAACGCAATACATAAGCCTTATGCTCCCGTAAGTGATAAGGTGTGCTTTGTTAACGCCGTCAAAATATAAAATGTATGATATAATCTAGTAGTGCCATTTTGTATAGTTGAACTCCAATAAAAATCATAACTATCAATAAGCAAAAAATGTATGTCTAATTATCAAGAATTGCTACAGCAAGCTAAAAATTTAACTGCTGAAGAACAGCTTAAATTAGTCGCTGAATTAATATCAGTGGTTCGTAATCGCGTTATAGATAAATCAAAAAAGCGTAGTATTCTAGATTTAGAAGGTTTAGGTAAGGAAATTTGGCAAGGTATTGATGCTCAAGAATATGTTAATCAGGAACGTGGAAAATGCAATGGATAGAACAATTACAAGGACAGACTGTGGCTTTAGATACTGCACCACTGATTTACTTTATTGAGCAAAATCCTGAATATATAGAAA
>OMJF01000232.1 GCA_900299285.1 Anabaena sp. 54
CTGTGGGTGTTGTCTCTTTCATGAGAGTTAGTTTCGATGTGAAAGCTTGATATATCTAGATTATAAGTGTTTTTGGTCTATTTTTTTGCCTAAGTCCCGCTAATTGCGCGTTAGTTGCGAAGGTAGACTTCTCCTGAGGGAGTAATAAAAATTTGCAACATATAACCTATGAAAATCATACACATTGAGTTACCATGATAGAGGAGTCAAATACAGCAAGATTACCCGCATGGAAACGAAACAAGTAAAGTTCCTATTAAAGCTGTTAGGATGTGCTAATTATCGTACTGGACTGAGTTCTAGCATTTTTGATGGTTTTAAAAGTGAAAAAAACAAAATTTGTCGAGATTTGGGGGAATTGGAATATGTGGACTATTCCCGTGAAGTTGCTACGGTAAAGATATTACCTGCTGGTCAAGCACTATTGAAACTTGACTCTACACAGTTACCTATTGATAATAAAGAACTCAAGTTACTGGAGAAAATAAGTAAAAGTTCTGGAAAAATAGCCCCCAGTGAAATTAAAGTTTCAGCACTAAAATCTGATGAAAGAGATATAATTTTAAAAACCTTGAGTGAACGAGGTTTGATTTCTGCTGAAATTAAGATGAAAAGGCTTAAAGCTGAAGTTTGGTTAACAGAAAGAGGTATTGAGTTTTTGCGGGATGAATATATTCCCCATAAAGGTAATAATCCTGTTATTAGTTTAGATTTGCTAGGTAATTATGTGCAGTTTTTACGGAATAATTTGCGGGTTAAGTCAGAACAAGTTTCTACTTTAGTTTCTGATAATATAGAATCATATTCTGATATTAATAGCAATATTAGTGATGAAGAAATTTTAGAGACTATCAAGAAATTAGATCGGGAATTGGGGACGGAGAATTATTTACCAATTTTCCATTTACGGCAAAAGTTACAACCACCTTTATTACGAGATGATTTAGATCAGGCTTTGTATAGATTACAAAAAAGTGACAAAATTGATTTTAGTACCCTACAAGAATCTAGTGCTTATACCCCAGAACAAATTGACGCGGGAATTCCTCAAAATATTGGTGGACAATTGTTCTTTATCATAGTTAATTAACAGGGTTTTCAATATTTTTTCATTTTTTTATTACTTACTCCTCTCACCAATGTGTATCTATGACAGACATTAACGACATTATAAAACGCGAGGTCAACCCTTTTGACGTGATCAATTTAAAGCCCACTAATTTCTGGGCTGAAGAACAAGATTCAAAACTCATGGTTGAATCAATTCATAAAAACGCAATCACAGAAATTGAAGGTTTACTTGATTTAGTAAGTAAAGATCATCGTAGCCGTACAGTTTTATTAGCTGGTGATTCTGGTTCTGGTAAAAGTTATTTATTAGGTCGGCTCAAACGCACTCTTAATCCTAAAGCCTTTTTCGCTTATATTCTCTGTAATTGGGCTGATAGTACCAATATCTGGCGGCATATTTTGCGTCACACTGTTGATAGTTTAATTCAAGTTCCCCAAGGTGAAAAAGAATCACAGTTAATGTTGTGGCTAAAAAGTTTAACAGCATTTACAAGAAGTGATATCAAACAACGAATATTTAATGATAATTTTTGGGAAGCATTACAAAGTAATCGGCAAAAATTCATCAAACACCTGAAAGAAACTTATAAAAAAGCAGGTATTTATAATCCTGATATGTTTTTTGGAGTGTTGCATGATCTCGCAAATCCAGAATTATATGATTTAGCTTGTGAGTGGTTGCGTGGTGATGATTTGAATGAAGATTCCATGAAGGAAATCAAAGTCAAAACCTGCATTGATACGGAAGATGCTGCTAAGAATATATTGGCCAACTTTGGCAGAATTTCCACACAAACCCAACCGATTGTTTTATGTTTTGACAATTTAGAAACTATGCCACTCTTACCAGAAGGTTTTATGGACATACAACCTTTTTTAAATGTCAACACCACAATTCATGGGGATAATTTGAAAAATTTCTTGGTGATAATTAGCGTTATTACTAATAATTGGAATCGTCATCTTGACCGAATTTTCCTAGCTGATAAAGCCGGAATACATAAAACAATTCAGTTAAAACCTATTAGTATAGAACAAGCAGAAGCACTTTGGGCTTATCAACTTCAGCCATTACACCAACTAGCAAATCCTAGACCTGAAGTGCCTATTTTTCCTCTAAATCGGCAAATTTTAGAAAAAACCTATCCTGGTGGTAAAACTATTCCTAGAAATGTACTAACTCTAGGTCGTGAAGAATATCAAAAATATAAAGGTTCATTATTAGATGAAGATGAAAAACCAAAGCCAGAACCAGTTACAATACAAATAAAGGTGACAATACCCGATGAAAAAACGGTTTCTAAACCTATAGTTATTCTTCCCCCACCACCCGCAAATAATCAAGATACAACTCAAGCAGAATTTGAATTATTATGGCAGCACGAATATACAAAAAGTCAGGGTAAAATTACCAAGATTTCTTTGTTATCATCACCTGATTTAATTCAGACGTTGCAACAGTCTATATCTACTTTAAAAATACAGGGAGTTAAGACTAAACTTTTAAGCGGAAAATATGCTAGTTATTCCCTGAGTTATCAACATCCTAGAAATCGGGAAAAATTGGGTATAGTTTGGACAGAAGATTCAAATATGACGAGTTTTTATCATGTAATGAACGCTTGTCAAACGGTAATTCAAAAAAATATCTGTCAAACTATGTACTTAATTCGTGGTGGGGATTTAGGAAAACCAAACATGACTGGAAATCAACTCTATAGACAGATTTTCACCAATACTAATCATATTCATATTAAACCAAGTTTACAGTCTATTCATTACTTGGCAACATATCAAAGTTTGGTAAATTCTGCCAAATCTCAAGAATTAGTAATTGGTGGTAAGACGATTAATTTACAAAGATTAGAAACTTTAATTAATGAATCTGAGATACTGAATCAATGTACTTTGTTACAAGATTTGGGAATTGTTTCTAAATCAAATCGAAAACCAGAAACAAATGGTAAGGAAGGAAAAGATTTAAGACCTGTTAGAGATTTCTTATTAAATCTTGTGAAAACTCAAAGTTATATGGGAGTGGCCACTTTAATTTCACAAGCAGTTAGCCAATTTCCTGATGTGAAAGAAAGTGAAATTCGGAGTCTGATTGAACAACTATATCAAGAAAACAAAGTGAAAACAGTCAATCCAGAAGCTAAATTATCAGAACAATTAATTTGTTTAATTCCTTAAATTCACTTGTTTTTTATAAAATGATCAGCCAATGCATTACCTGACACAACCTACTGAAATTTACCAGCAAATTTCCCAACTGTCCCTATCTAAAACCCTTTGGATAGATACGGAAATCGCTGATTGGTATACCGATAAACCCAAATTATCACTGATTCAGGTATTAGCTGATTATACAGACTTAACTGGTGAATTTGCTTACATTTTTGATGTTTTAGATCAACCTGATTTGGCTGTATATTTCATTAACAAAATTATGATTAATTCTCAAATTGAGAAAGTTTTTCATAATGCTGGCTTTGATTTAAAATATTTAGGAAAAGAACTAGCACAAAATGTCACTTGTACTTTCAAAATAGCCAGAAAAATCACCAAAGAAGTTTTACAAACTACCAACTTAAAACTAAAAACTCTAGCTGCTGAACTGTGTCATTTTTCTGATGTAGACGCAGAAGAAGGAAGCAGTGATTGGGGAAAACGTCCCCTGACTCAAAAACAGTTAAACTATGCAGCTATGGATACTGTTTATCTCGCTGCTGTTCATTATCGCTTGCTGGAAATATCCAATCCTGATGTTATTAGTCGTGTATTTAATATGGTGAATCAAAAATCTGAAAATTCCTCTTTGACTCCTACTAAAGTTAGATTAGCTTTTGAATGTCCCCGACTATTTTATCTAAATCACCATTTTAATTCTAAAGCAATATTCTCTCCTAAAGATACCGTTGGTGGTGTTGGTAATGTTTTCCACAAATTAGCAGATGATTTTATTAATTTACTGCTGATTGATTCCAGATTTAAAAATTTATTCAATCCATCTGCAACACAATTAAAGGTAGATGAAATTACATTGGAAATTCAACAATTATTCTATCAAATTAAGTTCTTTCCCTATTTACAAGATGTAATTGCAAAAGACGCGAGTAAAGCACCTGTATTACTACAAGTTTGGCAAGGTTTACAAGGATTAATTAAAAAGTTTACTGAATTGTTAGTAATTAATCGTCGTTATTGCAGTGCAGAAACACTTATTTCTAATACTTTTATTTCTGGAGAACACAATTTAGAATATTGCTTTGATTTACCTAATGGGACAAAACAATTAATTAGAGGTGAGTTTGATTGTCTGGTTTTTAATTTTGAGATCAAACGCCTTTGTATGGTGGAGTTTAAAACCTATCAATCTGCAGATTCATCAGCACAATTAGCACAAGTTTCTCTTTATAGTTATATGTTATCAAAGCAGAAAAAAGCACCTGTTGATTCTGCTGTTTATTGTGTTTTACCAGAATTTAAAGAGTACAAATATTCTTGGGAACAGTTAGAAAATACGGTTCATCAATTAATTCCCTATAAATTATTACAAATGCAACAATGGTTGAGTTGGGAATCTCCCAATCCTAACCCACCACCTGCGACAACTGAACCTTATTTGTGTGAAATTTGTCCCCAAAAAGAAAAGTGTCAAACTTTTTTTGGTGTTGAATCTAATCATGATCAAAATTTGGAAAACTCAACACGAAACCTAACCCCCCAAACCCCTTCCCTTGTAGGGAATGGGGAGAATTTAAAGCCTCTCTCCTGCAAGGAGAGAGGTTGGGAGAGAGGTTTTTCAGATACTTTTAAAAGTCGGAAAGATCCATCTATTAATGCTGATGAAATTGGCGCATCTTTAGTGAAAATTCTAGAATCTTTTAAGGTTAATGTAGATTATTATGGTGCTGCTGTAAGTCCAGCATTTATTCGAGTCAAACTTAAACCACATTTAGGTGTGAAAGTTCCTTCAATTCTCAAATTATCTGCTGATTTACAAGTACAATTGGGGTTAGAATATCCTCCTTTAATTGCACCTCAAGCTGGTTATGTCAGTGTTGATTTGCCGCGTCAAGATAGACAAATTGCTAAATTTGAAGATTTTATTCAAAAGCAGTTTTTACCACCAACAGCACCCGTAAAAATTGCTATTGGAGTAGGTATTGATGGTAAATTGTTAGAGGCTGATTTATCAGATCCGAATACCTGTCATTTTTTGGTGGGAGGAACAACAGGAAGCGGAAAAAGTGAATTTTTGCGATCGCTTCTTCTCAGTTTAATCTATCGTCATTCTCCCCAAGATTTAAAAATTGCTTTAGTTGATCCTAAGCGGGTAACATTTCCCGAATTTGAACAAATGTCATGGTTATATGCACCAGTTGTCAAAGATAGCGATCGCGCTGTAGAATTAATGCAGGAATTAGTTGCAGAAATGGAAACTCGTTATCAAAAATTTGAAACAGCTAAATGTGCAGATTTAACAGTTTATAATCAACGTTCCTCCCCTATTTTACCGCGCATTGTTTGTATTTTTGATGAATATGCCGATTTTATGGCAGAAAAAGAAGTCCGCACCATCTTAGAACAAAGTATCAAACGTTTAGGCGCAATGGCAAGAGCCGCAGGTATTCATTTGATTATTTCCACACAACGTCCAGAAGCGAGTATTGTCACCCCAATTATCCGTTCTAACCTACCTGGAAGGGTTGCACTCAGTACCAAAAGCGAAGCAGATTCAAAAATCATCTTAGGTGGAACATCAACCGTAGCGGCTTATTTAATAGGCAAAGGTGATTTAGTTTACCAAGTTGGTTCATACTTACAACGTCTTCAAAGCTTATTAGCACAAAGTATTAAAATACCTTAACAATATCCCTGACTTTTTGGAGAAGTCGGGGATCTGACTAACCAAAGTTAAAATCTATTAGATAATATGAACGCGACATCATTGGGAAAGCGTCAGTAGAGGAATTAAAAATGGGACATATAATTGCAACAGCAAACATGAAAGGTGGAGTCGGTAAAACCACCATTACAGTCAATATAGCTACTTGTTTAGCGAAACATTATGGAAAAAAAGTCCTGGTTTTAGATTTAGATAGTCAAATTAGTGCCACACTGAGTTTAATGTCACCAGTAGAGTTTGCCAAACGTCGCAAACAAAGAAAGACATTGAGATATTTACTAGATCAAATTATTAATCCTGAACCAGAGGCAAAATTTACCATTCATGACATTATTCAACCTCAAGTTTGTAATCTTCCTGGATTAAATTTATTACCGGGAGATATAGATTTATATGATGAATTTGTAGTTTCAGAAATGCTGCATAATCAATCAGTTGCTTTAGGTGAACAGGACTTTGAAACTATCTGGAATCGCTTTGAAAGAGTCTTAATTAGAGATATTTTAAAACCTGTGCGTGATGAATATGATTTTATTCTGTTAGATTGCGCTCCCGGTTATAATCTCATGACTCGTAGTGCTTTAGCTAGTAGTAATTTCTATATTCTACCAGCCAGACCAGAACCCTTATCTGTAGTAGGAATCCAACTTTTAGAAAGACGGATTTCCCAATTAAAAGATAGCCACAAACAAGAAGCAAAAATAGATATTAAAATCTTGGGAATAGTCTTTAGTATGTCCAGTGCAAATATCCTGAATAGTAAATATTACAAACAGGTAATGCATCGAGTCATTGAAGATTTTGGAGTAGATAAAATCTGTAAAGCGCAAATACCAGTTGATGTGAATGTTGCCAAAGCCGTTGATAGTTTCATGCCAGTTTCTTTACTAAGTCCTAATACAGCCGGTTCTAAAGCATTTATGCAATTAACTCAGGAATTATTGCAGAAGTTTTAGAGGATGTTTTAAAAGTCTAAGGGCGATTATAAATCACATCTATACAGACAAAACCTGCGTAGGCAGGTTTCAAATTCTTAATTTTTCGTTAGTCCACGCAGGTGGACTTTGCTTATGT
The DNA here is from genome assembly GCA_900299285.1 of Anabaena sp. 54. Taxonomy (GTDB): domain Bacteria; phylum Cyanobacteriota; class Cyanobacteriia; order Cyanobacteriales; family Nostocaceae; genus Dolichospermum. Next base: position 7,058 of record OMJF01000232.1, read on the forward strand.
AGTAGCTTTTCCAAAGCGTGTCGTAGGCGTTATTATATTCGCCATAAACTTTTAAGACAACCTCTTAAATTAAAGTTCGTAGTTGTACTTTACAAATTGCAACTACGGGCGTTGCCTAAGTCAGGTATGAAATTTAGAAATTCAAAATTTGAAACTTTGCGTCTTTGCGCGAAATAAAAGTTAGTTGCTACCCATCTTTGAGGGATTTATACTGGAAATACAATTCCTTAATCATGTTTAAAAGTGCTGGTGGTAATATTTCTGAATTTTCTGGACTAAATATAGGGTTGATAGCTTGATACAAAATTGATTACTGAGGTTATTACTGAATAAAAAGTAAATATGTATGATTTTAGACTTTGAGTATTAATGTATACGCGCTTATTACCCTTTTTTCATTGTCTTATTAACTATTGACCTGATCACAAGAATAAATACTTACTGGAGAAAAAACACTTTTACTACTCAATATTTTGTGTAATCAAATATACTAATTTACTAAAATATTATCAGTATTTACATATAAATTATGCAGGTAACAAATTAAGTATTTAGTGAAATATCCCAAGTAGTTTTTCAAATTTAGCCCTTATGTAGATTAATTTTCGGAGATTTGAACTTCTTGTTAATAGAACTATTTGCCAGTAAAATTGCATCTAAACCTAAATAAAAATAACTAATATTAAATACAATAATATTTGATAAATACTGAGGATGAATATTAAGTAGTAACTCTGGGATCAAGTTATTGGTCAATAATAAGTTGGTCTGAGAAAATATAGGGAGATTCAAAAAAACGTTACATAGCTAAAATCCTGAATTGAAAACAGTTTCACAGCCTAAATCTGAGTTGAAATTTTGCCAGTCTGTTGAAATTTACGCTAAAACCCTGATCCCCAACCTGGAAAATTCATGCTAGTCTATTCGAGTTACAAAATGCAAAGTGGAAGCGGAACAGGTTCGAGTTTGCAGGTACTGTCACCATCACAAGTGAAAAACCCAACTAAAAACAACTTAAGTTCTCAAGTCGCTTTAAAAATCGGACGCATGAATCAAAGACATTTGTGGAATACTGTCGTAGCCCAAACAATATTGACCCTAACCGTTTTGGGTCTCCCCTCAGTCGCTCGGACTCAAGCCAGTGAGGGAAATTCTCCAACCCTTGCCAAATCATCTGCCAGTGACGCGGTTAAAGTTGGAGAATACCAATTACCGACAGAACAGCCCCTTTCCGAGCCTGTGATTGCCAGAATTAAGCCTCACAGTATGTTAGGTTTACAAGCAGCAACTCTTTATGTTCGGGATACTCCCGTTCTCACCTTTCTCGGTTCTGCCCGAGTTACTAACAAGAAAATCAAAATTGCAGTCATTGGCAATAATCAGAGTTTAAATTCTGATTCTGGTGTTGCTACTGACTCAGCCAAATTTGCTAGTTTTAGCAATGCTGGTAATACAACCAATATCAACAAACAATTTAGCTCTATTGACAATGACCCGGTTCAGAAAGCTAGTGTCATAGCAGCTAGAATTAATGAACTAGTTGAAAACAATGTAGACGCAAGCAAGATTACCGTCAGTTGGAAAATAGCGGATAACTCCGCAACTAATAATAAAGTTCAGAAGAACGGCTTTTCTGTTCAAAGACCGTCAGGAGATCGCTACACCATCACAATTGACGGTCAAGAACTGGTAGAAGTCAATAAAACCACGCGACTAGCAGCCAATACTAATGGCAACAGAAAAATCCTAGCCACTAATCTGGCTCAAGATGCTTTAGAGGTAACTAATAGACTGCGAAAGCTGATGGGCAACGCAGATCCTATTAAGGAAATCGCCAATTTACCTGCTGGTAAATCAATTTCTACATCAAAGTTACCACAAAAAATTGCTTTTGGCAGGGTCAATATTAATTTTCGCGGCATAGCTTCTTGGTATGGTTATGACGGCTCTGGCAGTAGAACAGCCAGTGGGGAAAGATATAATCCCGAAGGGTTAACTGCTGCTCATCGGAGTTTACCTATAGGGACAAAAATCCGTGTTACTAATACCAGAAATGGGCGTTCTGTTGTCGTTCGCATCAATGACAGAGGTCCGTACATCCGGGGTCGAATTATTGACCTTTCTGCCGGTGCTGCCCGGATATTAGGTATGATCGGCAGTGGTATTGCTCCAGTTAATCTGGAAGTTTTAGGAAGATAATCCCCTTGCTCGTTCCTTATCTCTTTTCGCTCTTCACTATTAAATTCCCCTGGTTCATCTATCTTACTCATCCTCCAATTATCAATTGTGCCATGCTGCGCTATCAGATATACACTAACGGGGGAAAGGATCGAAAGGAACTGGGGGTTTTTTGTGCGGTTGCTGACAACAGTTACGGCTTTACGCTGTTATTTGAATGGCCGTCGGAGGTGTTACCATTTCGGGAGGACCCAGGATGGGGCAGTTGATGATCAAGCTGTTTGGTATCCCACTGCGGTGGGTTTAGTGCCAACTATGGGTAGTTTACATCAAGGGCATCTAAGCTTGATTCACCGAGCTAGAAGGGAAAATTTGACGGTAATTGTCAGTATTTTTGTTAATCCCTTGCAATTTGGCCCAAAGGAGGACTATCAACGCTATCCCCGGACTTTAGCACAGGACAGAGAATTTTGTGAACAAGCTGGCGTAGATGCGATTTTTGCCCCAACTCCTGAAGAAATTGGTGTCCCTGCTGAAAATATCACAGCAACTCAGGTGACACAAGTTATGCCTCCATCTGCTATGATGTCTAGTTTGTGTGGTAATTTTCGGCCGGGTCATTTTGCGGGTGTAGCCACAATTGTGACTAAACTCTTCAACTTGGTACAACCTGACCGAGCTTACTTTGGACAAAAGGATGGTCAACAACTGGCAATTATTAAGCGGTTAGTAACTGATTTGAATTTGCCCGTTGAGATTGTTACTTGTCCCACGGTGCGGGAATTGTCCGGCTTGGCTTTAAGTTCTCGGAATCAATATTTGACTACCACGGAAAAAGAGCAAGCAACAGTGTTATTTCAAGCTTTAGAACAAGCTGAAGCGGCGTTTCAAGCTGGCGTTCGTCACAGTAGTGAGTTAATAGCATTGGTACGACAAGAAATCGCAAAAGTTAGGGCTATCAGCTTGGAATATATTGAATTAGTTGAACCAAATACGTTGATGTTTTTAGAAAAAGTTGAGAATGAAGGAATGTTGGCGATCGCGGCTCGTCTTGATTCTACCAGGTTAATTGACAACACGATTCTACGGGATGTCAAGAACCAAATCCGCCAACCGATTATCGCTATTGATGGTCCTGCGGGCGCTGGTAAATCTACAGTCGCTCGTCAAGTGGCACAGGAATTAGATTTAGTATATTTAGATACGGGTGCTATGTACCGGGCGATCGCATGGCTAGTGCTGGAACAGGGTATTGATATTGATGATGATTGTGCTGTAGCTGAACTAGCAACTCGGTGTAAAATTGAACTTACTCCTGGTCAAAGTCTGCAATCTCCCGTAAAAGTCCAGATTAACGATATAGATGTAACTCAAAAAATTCGCACAACTGAGGTAACATCTCTAGTATCAGCGATCGCAGCCCAAAGCGCTGTTAGACAAGCATTAGTCCAACAACAACAGAGTTGGGGACAACGGGGAGGTTTAGTAGCGGAAGGTAGAGACATTGGCACTCATGTTTTCCCAGATGCGGAAGTTAAAATCTTTTTAACTGCTTCCGTGGGTGAACGGGCCCGTCGTCGTTATCAGGACTTTGAAAAACAAAATCAACCCCAAGTTAGTTTAGAACAGCTAGAACGGGACATTGCGGAAAGGGACTTAAAAGATAGCACTCGCAAGATTTCCCCTTTACAAAAAGCGCCTGATGCTATTGAAGTCCAAACCGATGGTTTAACTGCTTCTGAAGTGGCTGCACAAATTATTAACCATTACAATCAGCGGCTATCCCATTAATAATGATCTAAAAAAATCGGATACAAGCCCCGTCCTTCTAGGACGGCTTTGTCGTCGGGTAATGAGATACAGCAAATTCAGCTTGAGTGAGGTACAATTTATGCGGGCAAGATGCCCGCACCACAAGAGTTTTATCATTAATATCTGTACTTTGTGAATACCGGGAACTGCCGTAATTTCCTACGGTTTCCAATTTGCTAATAAGTTGGGATAATTTGCGGGTGTGGGGAATATTTTTCGCCATGTTTGTTGACGTTGTTGGGGTTTTTCTTGGCTGATATTCCAGAGGGTTTCATAGAAGAAAAAGGAAACACCAGCAAATTTCCTCTCGCGTACTTTCTCGACTTGGGTTTTTATTTGTTCTATGGAAACTGAACGATTTTTTAAACCACTTAAAATTCCAATGCTCACGGGAATATGACTTTGGGCTAGTTTTACTTCTGGATATTCTAATTCGCTGATAAAGATGTTTAAATCATCACGATAAATCTGTAAAACTAAGTCTTCGATTATTCCCATTCTTTCCCATTTTTGCCAATCTGCCAGGAAATATTCATAGGAAAAACGCTGGGGATTTGGTGCAACGGAAACGATACAATCTTTTTTATTGGCTTTAATTGCCGTAAATACCTGCTTCATAAATGCGGTAATTTTGTTCGCTCTCCAACTTACCCATTCTGGATTTTTGAAGTCTGTGGGAGGAAGTTTACCTTGATGTTCTTTCTTGTATAATGCTGTGGTGTAGGCATCATATCCTAGTTCTGATGGTAAACCGAAATGATCATCAAATTGAATGCCATCAATATCATAATTTTTGACTATTTCTACTATCAAATCTTGAATAAATTTTTGCACTTCGGGACGAAAAGGATTTAACCAAACTCGGTTATGTATTCCTTCTTTGACTATTCTTGTGCCATCTTTGCGATTTGTCAACCAACCAGGACGATTTTTAGCTAAAAGTGAATCAGCAGGTGCCATAAAGCCAAATTCAAACCAGGGAATGACTGTTAAATTTTGTTTATGTCCCTGGGTGATGATTTCTTTGAGCATATCCCGTTTTTGCAGTCCGGGGGTAGGGTCAACCGCTTTACCAATGACTTTGGCTGCTACTTTGCTAGGATACAATGTATATCCCCAATTCCACACGGCAGGATAAACGGTGTTAAAGTTGAATTGCTGTAAGGTTCGTAAACTCTGTTTTAATCGTTCTCTTGTAAATAAAACATCACTATCAATATTTGTTAACCATACTCCCCTTAATTCTGTGGAATTAGGCATTTGTGCTTTTAAGGAGAATGACGGCATAATGATAGTTATTATACTCATGGCCATGATAATCGCTAAAAATCCCAGTCTTCTAGTTTGATGTTGCCATTTGAGAAATATTTTTTTCATTAATTTTAATTAATTGCAAATAATTGCAAAACTTTGCTTTTTATGCAATTTTACATTATTCTTAGGCATAATCTCGCAAATAACTATTTTCTCCTCCTTGTTGTCTTGAGTCTAATTACCAGATTTTAATAGTAAAATATCCATGAAAACATCTACAGCCTCTAACTATAGCCAACCACCTACTAACTACCCCCCCTCTGTCCCTCTGTATGTTTATCGGGAGTTGACAGCAGAGTTACAAGCAATACAGTCCAAATTGGATGTAGTCACAAATCACAATCAAAAACTAGCCCAAGAAAATCAACAACTGCGTCAGGAAATTACCAAAGTGATTGAGTCTTGCTTGGAACTACAAAAGTTAGTTGACGCTTCAACAACTAGTTCTCCTGTCGCACCTCAGCTTAATAAAGAAGTCAAATCTTCAACTCAAATTCAACCTCCACCCAGTAATAACCATGAGGTAACATATACAAATAAGCCTACAAATAAGCCGAAAGTTAACGCAGCACCTCCACGTCAACAAACTAAACCCCAAAAAAAAGCAGTCATAAAAAATACACATTCTCCAAACCATCACCAGGGTGCGTCCCTATCTGGTACGAATATCAATGCTACAGGGTCACAAAGGGTATTTATAGAAGAAAAAAAGGTACGTTTTTCTCGTCCTACCATCTCTAATACAAAGGAGTTAAGCGGCTGGAATTTATTCATAAGCATTGTATTAATTATCATTACTGGTTTTGCGGCTGGGTATATAATTGTTCGTCCCTTATTCCAAAATCATAGTCAACAATTTCAACTTAAACATTAAAAATGTAGAGACGTTCCAGGAAACGTCCCTACTAAATTTCGTTGTTTCCTATTGATTATCTATCAACAGAACCCATAATTACGTCAATACTACCGAGAATAACAACAATATCCGCTACCTTCATTCCTCGGAGTAAATGGGGAAGAATTTGTAGGTTGTTGAAATCTGCGGCGCGAATTTTCCAGCGCCAGGGGAAAACATTATTATCACCAACTAGGTAAATTCCCAATTCTCCCTTACCACTTTCGACACGGGAGTAAATTTCACCTTTAGGAACTTTAAAAGTAGGAGCAACTTTTTTAGCCACGAACTGGTAATCAAAACCATCCCATTCAGATTTTTTCCCAGCCATTAACCGTTTCGCTTCCAGGTTTTCGTAGGGTCCTCCGGGTAATCCCGCAATAGCTTGGCGAATGATTTTTACAGATTCGCGCATTTCCCGCATCCGTACCATGTAACGAGCGAGACAATCGCCCACAGTTTCCCACTGAACATCCCAATCAAAATCATCGTAACATTCGTAGTGGTCAACCTTCCGTAAATCCCATTTTACCCCAGAAGCGCGTAACATCGGACCAGAAAGCCCCCAATTAATAGCTTCTTCACGGGTAATAGTTCCCAGACCTTCAATACGGCGGCGGAAAATGGGATTATTGGTAACTAAGCGTTCATACTCATCAACTTTGGGGATAAAGTAATCACAGAAATCTAAACACTTATCTACCCAACCATAGGGTAAGTCAACAGCCACACCACCAACACGGAAATAGTTATGATTAACCATGCGGTAGCCTGTGGCGGCCTCCCACAGATCATAAATCATTTCCCGTTCCCGGAACTGGTAGAAAAAGGGTGTTTGTGCGCCAACGTCAGCCAAGAATGGACCAAACCATAGGAGGTGGTTAGCAATGCGGTTTAGTTCCAGCATGATCACACGGATATAGCTGGCGCGTTTGGGTACGGTAATACCCGCTAATTTTTCCGGTGCGTTGACTGTCACCGCTTCATTAAACATCCCCGCAGCGTAGTCCCAACGGCTAACGTAGGGGACATACATGATTGTAGAACGGTTTTCGGCAATTTTCTCCATCCCCCGGTGTAAATAGCCTATAACTGGTTCACAGTCTACGACATCTTCACCATCTAAGGTCATGATTAAGCGCAAAACTCCGTGCATTGATGGGTGATGAGGTCCCATATTTAGCACCATCGGTTCGGTGCGGGTTTCTATTCTACTCATAGATTTTGCTGTTCTCCCGTTGTGGATGTTGTCAATTGACCCGCTAAGATTAACTTGTACTTCAATTATTATAGGGAAGCTTGATATATCAGGGATTAAGAGTTTTGACTTTTTTCATGTATCAGATGATGATTGGTATTGAGTTCCTGACAATTATATCAATATTTGGGTAGTTTTGCTGTTTCTTTACTCCTAGCAACATAGATTTAATTTATAATTACCTTAATTATAGGACTTACGTAAGATGTGGCTGAACACTTCATTCTTGCGTAAGTCCTGTCATCTTCACTCCATGACAATGATTCAATATTTTTATATTTTTCTTTACCAAAACTATCATCAACCAAACGATTAGTCTTTAAAGGACAATAATAAACTTTATCTAGACTATCAATATAAAGCATTAAATTATTAAGTGCATACCAAGTATCCATTAAAACTGGATCAAATGGCAGAACCTTTTGATATACAAGTCCTTGCAACATATTTTTCAGATGGCCTGCCTGTCGGCAGACAGGTCAACTTTACTTAAACCATCATTATCAGGGTTAAAAATACGATAATCTATTACCCAAAATTGGAGAGTTTTAGGATTAAC
>OMJF01000233.1 GCA_900299285.1 Anabaena sp. 54
CCGGGTAGGGGCAAACCCCCCGTGGTTGCCCAAATACCGGGTAGGGGCAAACCCCCCGTGGTTGCCCAAATACCGGGTAGGGGCAAACCCCCCGTGGTTAAATACCGGGGTTGTCGGGGCAAACTCTCACCTTCGCAAAGATAATAAACGACCGCTTTCTAATTGCTTACAAAGCCTGAGTTCTGTACCTTTGCGATTCCATTCTACTTGATCAAAAATCTGATGCAGTAAGGACATACCGCGTCCACTTTCTGCTTCCTCTGGTGGTAAATAGTCATTGGGATCACTATCACCTGTCATGGTGGGAGTGAAACCGCTACCCTGATCTGAGATAATCCACCAATATTGATTATCTACTAATGAGAAACGAACTACCACTAATTTAGCGGGATCAAGATTATTCCCATGTTTGGCGGCATTTACTAGGGCTTCTTGGAGTCCTAGTCGCAGTTCTGATTGCAATTTTGCGGGAATATCTGTTAACAGTAAATCTAGGATTGGACAAAGATAAAGGGTGGAAGCAAAACTAATTGTCCCCCAATAACGCCCGACTGGACGAAGAGAAATGGTAATCACAAGAGAAACCCCGTAGCTTTTAGTTAGCTAGACATCAGGAAAGCTTTTTCAGGCATTCTGATTAGAATTAGGTGATCATGTTGCCTTTAAACTTGCGTCTGTAAAACTAAATTTATAAAAATGCTCTTGGCTGCTAATTTAGAAGGAGAATCGAATTGCTTATTTACAGTTTGCTAAGGTTAGTCTGTTGATTAAGTAGATGAATAAAGGCTACTTTTTTGAACAGTAGGGGAAAGATCCTCTGATTAACCGCTGATTTGTAATTAAAACAATTTTATGCACCTTTTTTAAGATTCTATGCAGCTTCGATGTCTTTAAAAAAAATGAGTTTCTATTTTTATGGTGATTTCATTCTAGCATTATGAGTCTGCACTAGACTACTTGACAATTTTTATTTTTGTGAAGAATTAATGACTCTGATCATTTTCCGATAGTACCAGAAAGGCGGCTGCTTCTACATGGGCAGTTTGAGGGAAGAAGTCAGCAGGTTGAACCCTTGTGAGTCTGTATAGTCCGTTTTCGCAAAGTAATTTGAGGTCACGGGCTAAGGTAGATACTTTACAACTGACGTAAACAATTCGAGCCGGTTTCAGGTTTCTTAATGTTTTGATAACGTTATTTTCACATCCTTTTCGTGGTGGATCAAGTAAGACGACATCTGGTATGATCTCCAAATTCTGGAGAATTTTTTCCACTGCACCTACTTGGAATGTGACATTGTTAATTTTATTTTCTTGAGCATTGACAATTGCCTGTTTTACTGCTGTTGATTGTAATTCTAAACCAATGATATGCTTTACTTGTTTAGCCAGAGGCAAGGTTAAGGTCCCTATGCCACAATAGGCATCTACTAGGATTTCATGACCTTGTAAATTTAGTTCTGACTGAATTACCTCTAATAAAGCTTCGGCTGTTTCTGTGTACACTTGGAAGAAGGTGTCTGGACGAATTTGAAAATCCAGTCCAGCGAATTTTTCTCGTAGGTAAGGAACTCCAGCTAGACAACGGGTTTCTAGTCCAAATATAGCATTTGTGCGATCGCTATTGCAATTGAGTGAGACTCCCACTAATTGGGGATAACGCTGTAACCATTGCTGTGCTTGGTTTTCTATTCCTGGTAAGTTCCAATCTTTGACGACTAAAGTTAGCAGCATTTCCCCGTTGCGACGGCCAATGCGTAAACCTAAATGGCGAATTAATCCTTTGTGTCTGGTTTCGTCATAAATTGACCAACCCCGCTTTTCAATATCTAATTTGACTTCAGCTAATAAAGGATTTAACCGTGGATCTTGCACTGGACATTGATTTAAGTTTATTAATTTATGAGTACCTTTGTGATAATATCCAGCTTGGACATGACCTGTAGCAGAAATACCAAGAGGATAGGTAACTTTGTTACGATAGCCCAAGGATGCAGCAGCTACTAGTACTGTATTCACAGGTATGTTAACAAAACCGCCAATTCTTTCTAAAGCTTGAATTACTTGATTTTGTTTGGCTATTAACTGGTAATTATAGTTAATATGTTGCCACTGACAACCACCACATTTATCAGCGACAATACAATTTGGTCGCACTCGTTGAGGCGAAGCTTGTAATAAATCCTCAATTTGACCATAAGCATATTTTGGCTTAACATTGAGTAATTTGACAAGTAGGCGATCGCCTGGTACTGTATCAGGAATAAAAACGACACGCTGTTCAAAGCGTCCCACACCGTCCCCAGTGTCGTTTAAATCAGTAATTTCCAGTTCGATAATTTCACCTTGTCGCCACATTATATTAGTCATTAGTGAGTTAGAGAATAGAGAAGAGAGAGTTCCTGAATGTAGAATTGTGAATAGATTTATCTCTATCTTCTCACAGACTTCACGAATGTTCCTCTAAGTCGCTAAACTAGCAAATATAAATATTTTGGGTTATTTAGATCATCATGACTGTAATTAGCCAAGTTATTCTCCAAGCTGACGACGAACTGCGTTACCCCAGCAGTGGCGAACTCAAAAACATCAAAGCATTTTTGGAAACTGGTGTAAAGCGCACAAGAATCGCTGCTACCCTTTCAGAAAACGAGAAAAAAATTGTTCAAGAAGCTACCAAAAAACTTTGGCAAAAACGCCCTGATTTTATCGCTCCTGGCGGTAATGCTTACGGTGAAAAACAGCGGGCTTTGTGTATTCGGGACTTTGGCTGGTACTTACGCCTAATTACCTACGGTGTACTTGCTGGTGACAAAGAACCCATTGAAAAAATTGGTTTAATTGGTGTCCGAGAAATGTACAATTCTTTGGGTGTTCCCGTTCCCGGCATGGTAGAGGCGATTAATTCTCTCAAACAAGCGTCCTTAGATTTACTGAATGCAGAAGACGCTTTAGAGACTGCACCCTACTTTGATTACATCATTCAAGCCATGTCTTAATTAAAGGACTGTATTATACGCACAGCGTTGAAATTCTTGACTTCCCCGCAGTTGGTAGTGACTATGGCAAGATTTGTCAAGTTATTAACCAGTTGCGGGGATATTTTTATATCAGTCACATAATCGTGAAATTTGTCTTAATTGTCAGTGATTTGGTAGGGTATTTTTCCGTAAATGCTGAGTGACTCGGCTAAAGTTCAGCTACTATTAATGATTAATTATGTCATAATTATGGGAGAATCTAAATCAGATATATGTGTGATTCCTGTCACTTTTAATAATTTTCAAATGAATGTAAAAGAATATAAACTTTGTGAAAACTGATACGATATTCTATCAACTGTTTCAAACATTACCTAGTATTCTTTTTGAACTGATTGGTAAGCCAGCCACAGAAGCGGAAAGATATCAATTTACATCTGTAGAAATTAAAGAACTAGCATTTCGCTTTGATGGTTTATTTGTACCTAATTTAGATATTCCCGAACAGCCTATTTACTTTGTAGAAGTTCAATTTCAACCGAAAGGGGATTTTTACTGGCGGTTATTTACAGAAATCTTTGTTTATCTAAATCAATATAAACCAAAGAACGATTTTCATGCAGTAGCTATCTTTGCTAAACGTAGTTTAGATCCTGGTATACCAATGCAGTATCGGGGTTTACTAATGAGTCAGCAAGTCACATTTATTTACTTGGATGAATTAGAAGTAACAAGCAATAATTCATTAGGACTGGGAATGGTGCAGCTAGTGGTGGAAAAAGAGGAAACTGCTACTGATCATACTAGGGAGTTAATCGAAAAATGTCGCCAACAATTGGTAGATGTCAGCAAAAGACAAAAAGTTCTAGAATTGTTAGAGACAATCCTTGTTTACAAATTAACTAATTTAAGTCGTCAGGAGATTGAAGCCATGTTTACTTTAGATGAATTAAAGCAAACGCGGTATTTTCGAGAAGTTGCGGAGGAAGCAAAAGTAGAGGGTTGGTTAAAAGGTAAACTGGAAGGTAAACTGGAAGGTAAACTGGAAGGTAAGCTGGAAGGTAAACTGGAAGGTAAGCTGGAAGGTAAGCTGGAAGGTAAACTGGAAGGTAAACTGGAAGGTAAACTGGAAACAATACCGCTGTTATTGGAGTTGGGTTTGACTGTAGAACAAATAGCAGCAAAGTTGGTTGTAGATATTGAAACTGTGAGGGAGGTTGCGGAAAAATCTGTAAAGTCTGTTAATGAAACACCTCTGGAGTCATGAGACTGGGATCTTGAAGTAGTTTTAATAACGGTCTGTGAATCAATTTGGAGTCTCATGGTAGAAATCTTCCTAAGACGAGTAAAAAATGCTTTTAGTTCAGTTTAGTGGACTTTAACCCAGGAACTTTTACCCATGACTCCAGATTCAGTGATAGGTGACTGCTGTTAAATTAGTTAAATGAGTCCCAGTTCGCGTTTTAGTAAATTAATTGACTGTGTACCGATATAGTTTTCACAGCGAATGAGTTTAGGTGGACGAATGAGGTCTTCGAGGAAGGTTTGTAAGGTTGCTTGGGCTGTGGAGTAGCTGACTTGATCGGTACAAAAGATGATTTCTGAGCGTTTGACGATGGCGTGTAGTTTATAATCGTCCTTGGGCTGGGAAGTCATTACTAATAATTCTTCACCTCGTAAACCGTGGAGAATGACTTCTGTAGCCCTGAGAATACCAGGACTAAGACTAATTATACCGATACAACTAGAGTTGGGTAAGCTTTTGACTACAGTGAGTTCTTTAGCGTAGTCATGAATATCTAAGGGAATAACACGGACGGCTTTGGGGGCGGAGATCGCTTCCACTTCTCCGATAAAATAACGACTGGTGACTAATGTGGCCGAGGCTGTTTGGTCTAATACCGCCATTAGTTGTTCCATTGGCACTAGCTGGACGGGAATTTGCAGGGATTCCTCTAATTCATCAACCATTAATTCCCCAGCGCCAATATCTTGAGACGGAGTGACTACTAATACTCTCGCGCTACAACGCAAACGCCAGTCAACTTCTGCTAAAAATAGTTCCCGTGCTAGATTGAGAGAACAGCCTTGGGTGAGTAACTCATCTAGAGCTTGTTGAACTATTTTATAGCTGGTTGGATGTTGTTTGAGAATGGGGGACTGTGGTCTATTTCCACCTTCATGACCTTGGGTACGAACATAGATTCCTGAACCCGCAAGACTTTCCACAAATCCCTCTACCTCCAATTGGCGGTAAACTTTGCTAATGGTGTTGCGGTGTAACCCGGTTTGCATTGCTAAGGCCCTGGTACTGGGTAATTTGTATCCGGGTGAATATTGCCCGGAGGCGATCGCAAATCGGATTTGATTAAATAGTTGGTTAGATGCGGGAATTTCACTGTCTGGTTGAATACGGAACTGAATCATGACCAATTCCTCTGCCTAAAACTTAGATTAATTGCCATCAGTTACCTATTAAATATATGATGAATTGAATGGGTTAATTTACTTTGATAAATATTACCAAGGAACTATACAGGAGTCGGGAGTATGAAGTCAAAATCAATTAAAGGGCTATTTAATTATTTCTTGTCTTTTCCCTTACTACCAACTTAATTATGACAGAGCCAGCAATAAATACTGCAAAAATTCAAATTTCGGCAGACAATTTCCAAATAGATGCTTATTTAGCAAAACCAACTTCCCCTGGTTCTTATCCAGGAATTATTGTTTTACAGGAGATTTTTGGTGTTAACGTGCATATTCGGGAGGTAACAGAACGAATTGCTAAACTAGGTTATGTAGCTATCGCTCCAGCACTGTTTCAACGTCAAGCACCTGGATTTGAAACTGGTTATACTCATGATGATGTGGAAACAGGACGTAAATACGCTTGGTTACAGACTACAGCTTCAGAGTTTTTAAGCGATATTCAAGCATCTGTTAACTACTTAAAAACTTTACCCCAAGTCAAAAAAGATGGATTTGGTTGTATTGGCTTTTGTTTTGGCGGTCACGTAGCCTATCTAGCTGCTACTTTACCAGATATTAAGGCTACTGCTTCCTTTTACGGTGCGGGAATTACTAGTCGCACTCCTGGAGGTGGAAATCCCACCATTACCCGGACATCAGAGATTAAAGGAACTATCTATGCCTTTTTTGGGACCCAAGATGGAAGTATTCCCCTAGAACAAGTGGACGAGATTGAAGCAGAACTGGAAAAATACCAAGTTCCTCATCGTGTTTTTCGCTACAATGGGGCTGATCACGGATTTTTTTGTGACCATCGTGCCAGTTATAATTCTAAAGCTGCGGCGAATGCTTGGCAACAAGTCCAAGAACTTTTTAGCCAACTGACAACTGACCACTAACAATTGACAACTGACCACTAACAACTGACAACTGACCACTAACAATTGACAACTGACCACTGACAATTGACAACTGACCACTAACAAATAACAATTTATCTTCAAAGTCATGAATTCCGAATCTAAACTTTCTCAAACAGCCAATTCGTCTTTTTCAATGGACGATTTTGCTAAAGCGCTGGAAAAACACGATTACCAATTTCAAAAAGGGCAAATTGTTCGTGGTAAAGTCTTTCAAATTGACCATGATGGTGCTTATGTTGATATTGGTGGAAAATCATCTGCGTTTCTTCCCCAAGATGAGGCTTCTTTGAGAGTAGTAACTGATTTGTCGGAGGTATTACCGATAAATGAGGAACTAGAGTTTTTAATTATTCAGGATCAAGATGCTGAAGGTCAAGTTACTATTTCTCGTAAACAGTTGGAAGTGCGTCAAATCTGGGACAAGCTATTAGAAATGCAGGAAAATTCCCAAACTGTACAAGTGCGGGTAACGGGTGTTAATAAAGGTGGTGTTACTGTTGATCTTTTGGGTGTGCGGGGGTTTATTCCGCGATCGCACCTAGCCGAACGTGATAATCTAGAAGCACTTAAAGGCCAAAGTCTCACTGTTGGCTTTTTAGAAATTAATCGTGAAACTAAGAAACTGGTTCTTTCTCAACGTTTGGCGGCTCGTTCTAGTAACTTGAGTCTATTAGAATTAGGTCAATTAGTAGAGGGGAAAATTACTGGCATTAAACCTTTTGGTGTATTTGTAGATTTAAATGGTGCCAGCGCTTTACTGCACATTAAACAAGTCAGCCAAAAATTTATTGAATCTTTAGAAAAGGTCTTTCAAGTTGGTCAACCCATTAAAGCTGTAATTATTGATTTAGACCAGGGTAAAGGTCGAATTGCTATTTCTACCAGAGTTTTGGAAAATTTCCCTGGTGAAGTTGTGGAAAATTTTGCAGAAGTCATGAATTCAGCGGAAGCTCGTGCTAATCGTGCAGCTAATAAAACTGCTGAATAGTTGATTAGTAATGGGTAATTGGTAATTGGTAATTGTCAAATCTTAATTACTAATTGCTAATCCCTATTTATTCAGATGCAGTTAAAATCATCAATATCATCATAGTGAAATGATCATGAATCAAGTAAATGCTACTGAAATACAAGAACATTTGAGTGTTTGGATAGTCTTACCCAAGGGGAAACATCAATTGTTATTGAAAAAGCTGGAAAAGCGATCGCTACTCTCATTAGTTATGAAGAATGGAAACGCTTAAAACAATTAGAAAGTTATTTAATTTCTGAAGACGATGAAGAATCTTGTAGTCCAGAAGAAGTCATGAAAGCTTTATAAATAAGATATACAACTCCTATTTATGGACAATTTACCAGAAAATCAATCTCATTCCCAATCCGGGGGCGGTTTACCTGTAATTCAATATTGGGCAGAAAAAACCCTCTCACCCCAAGGTTTAAAATTATGGCAAACTCTCAATCATAAAAGCACTTGTTTATCCTGTGCTTGGGGTAGCGGTGGACAAAAGGGAGGATTTGTCAATGAAGCAGGAGAATATTTACAACGTTGTGCTAAAAGCGTAGAAGCTATTGCAGCAGAATTGCAACCAGGAATTAAACCAGATTTTTTTCAAAAATATAATATTAATGAATTACAAGAATTAACCTCTCAAGAATGTGATAACTTAGGTAGACTTAGTTATCCTCTCATTCTCAAATCAGGTTCATCTCATTATCAACGTATTAGTTGGGAAGAAGTTTATCAAATTGCAGCACAGGCTTTTAGTATAACACCAGAAAGAATCGCTAGTTATAGTTCTGGACGTTCATCAAATGAAGCTGCTTATTTATTACAATTGTTAATGCGATCGCTAGGTAGTAATAATTTAGCAGACTGTTCCGATTTATGTCACGCCCCCTCAACCCTCGGCTTAAAAAAAGTATTCGGTGCAGGTACATCAATGGTAAGTTTAGAAAACCTAAAACACAGTGATTGTGTGGTTTTAATTGGTTCTAACGCACCTGCAAACCACCCCAGATTAATGAACGAATTAATCAAATTGCGACAAAGAAACGGTAAAGTAATTATCATTAACCCCCAAATAGAAATAGGTTTAGTTAAATTCGCCTCTCCTGCATTTCCTATCAAATCATTATTAACAGGTGGTTCAGATATATCAACCTTATATTTACAACCCATTCCCGGTAGTGATGTGGCATTATTTGTAGGATTGCAAAAATCATTAATAGAACAGAATTTAATTAACCAAGAATATCTGAAATCCTATACAAACAACTGGGCAGAAATTTTAGAATATGCAAATAATACAACTTGGGAAAATATCACCCAAACTTGCGGTTTATCTCATGAAGAAATCACCGCAACAGCTTCATTAATTGGTAAATCATCAAAAGTAGTTTTTGCTTGGGCGATGGGTGTAACCCAACAAGCAAACGGAGTTGACAACATATTAAGTATAGCTAATACTGCCCTAATTACAGGAAACGCTGGTAAAATTGGCGCGGGAACAATGCCCATTAGAGGACATTCAAATGTGCAAGGATTTGGATCAATGGGTGTAACTGTAAATTTGCGCGAAGAAATAAAACAAGCATTATCAAAACTATTAGGAAAACCCCTCAGTGAAACACCGGGTTATCATACCCGTGATTTAATCACAGCAGCAGAAAATAGTAAAGTAGATACTCTTTTTTGTTTAGGTGGTAATTTGTATGCAGCAAACCCAGATTTATCACAAGCAAAACGGGCTTTATCACAAATAGAAACCATATTTTATGTAGCGACGAAACCGAATTTAGGACATTTTCACGGCTTAGGAAAAACCCAAACATTAATATTACCAGTTTTTAACAGATTTGAAAATCCCCATAAAACCACAACCGAATCAGGTAATAATTTTGTCCGGTTAAATGATGAAGGTACAAGTCATTTACAACCCCATAATTCTCACTTGATTTCGGAAATAGAATTAATTACAGAAATAGCCCATCGTTTACATGATGAAAATCCGATTAATTGGCGAAAATTGCAAGATCCGGTTTATGTTAGAGAATTAATTGCTAAAACCATTCCTGGTTATGAGAAAATAGGAGAAATTGATCAAACCAAGGAAGAATTTACCATTACAGGACGGATTTTTGATGAACCGAAATTTAAAACACCTGATAGTAAAGCGCAAATGTTTATCACTCCTTTACCGCAATTATCAATACCTGAAAAATCAGAATTTGGTTTTGAGGAAAATCAGCCAGGAATTGTATTAATATTGGGGACAGGGCGCAGCTATGGACAACATAACACAGTAGTTTATCGCAGTGAAGATAAATATCGCAATATGCCCCATCGTCATTGTATTTTAATGAATAATTTAGATATTAAAAAAGCAGGATTTCAGGAACATCAACGAGTTACAGTTAAAGGAGATGGAGGAGAATTAGAGAATATTGAAATTATTTGTGGTGCGATTCGTGAAGGTGTAGCTTTTATGTTTTATCCTGAAGCAAATGTGTTATTTAAGGGGAAAATTGATCCTGAAAGTGGGACACCTGCTTATAAAAGAGTTCCGGTTTTTCTGTACTAAATATTATCTCTATTATCTATCTCGTTCCCAGTCTGAGACTTTTTATTTCTCACGCAGAGGCGCGGAGAACGCAGAGAAATGAGGGTTTAAGATATACCTGGAGAAGATATATTTTTTCTTCTAATTTCTAGACTTTTATTTCTGTTACCTGTTATCTATCACCTATCACCTGTTATAATTTTAAAAACTCTATCAGTAGTGGATAAAGTAGAGAAAACTATGGTTGAGCAAGTTTTAATCAAGGATATTGATAATTGTGATATACCTGATGCCAACCTACTAATTACAGAAGATGATACACCGGTGGATAATCTTGCATCTGCTAAACAACAACGTTTATTAGTTGGTTCTTTATACAGTTCTTTAGAGAACCAAGTGTTTTTAGCTGAAGCTAATGTTGGAGTTTACCATACCTATGGTGAACGCGCTATAGTCCCTGATGTTTTTGTGAGTTTTGATGTCCAAACTCCCCAAAATTGGTGGGAAAAACAAAACCGTTGTTATCTAGTTTGGAAGTTTGGTAAAGTTCCAGAAGTAGCGATAGAAATAGTTTCTAACCGGGAAGGGGAAGAACTAGGTAAAAAACTACAAATTTACGAAAAAATGCGGGTTTATCATTATGTTGTTTATGATCCTCATTTACACTTGGGAGATAAAGTTTTAACAGTTTATAATCTCAAAGCTAGAAGATATGTAGAAACTACAGATCATTGGTTAGAAGAAATTGGTTTAGGTGTAACTTTGTGGCAGGGAGAATTTGAAGGAAGATATGACACTTGGTTACGTTGGTGTGATCACGATGGTAATGTGTTAATGACTGGTGATGAAAGAGCGAAAAAAGCAGAACAACGCACTCAATTATTAGCAGAAAGATTGAGAGCTTTAGGTGTAGATCCTGATAGCATTTAATCATCATAAAGCTAATATTCTCTCGTTCCCAGTCTCCAGACGGTGAATGCTATCAGGAGTCTCCTACTCCCTGCAAACAAAAGGTAGAACCTTTTAAAATTTGTTCCCATACTCTGTATGGGAACGAGGAATTTCAACATCACCAGAGTCAACGGCCAAAAAGAAAAAGTCCAAAAAATAAATAAGTCAAAAAGGAGAAAAATAATCCAATAAATAAAAGGATGTGTAAATATTTTACTATACCGAAAGCCACCCGAACCCTGAAAATAAAAAATTTTTTCAAAAAAACTTATTTAAAAACTTAAATCAATAATTTTAACTTATGAATCAGCCATACCAAAAACTAAATTCTCAGAATTCCTTAGCTGCTTACTAACCCTACCTACCACTAAAAACTATCCTCCCTTACCATAAGTTACTCTATTTGTCAATAGTACATTAGTTCTACTAGTCAAAGTGCATTATTTGCTCAATAATTTTTCGCCAATTTACCCTTTCAAACCACTGCTAATTTGTAAAGTTTTGTATTTTTTTTCAAAATTGATCTCTGAAACGACTACGGATAAAGACTTTTGCAGATCATCTTTTTAGCAGGGTACAAAATTGAAAATAATAACCCAATTATGAAATTCTTCAGAATTATAGCAAATCGCCGAAAGTATTGCAAGCTCGTTGCTAAATAAAAATTATTCTCAATTAATTATTAAGAAAATCTAAAGTTGAATTTTCCTAAGTTATGAATATTAAAAGTATTATTGATTTTATATAAGTTTTAATTATACTATACTGTGAAATTTTATGATCACTTCCGTACCATTAATCAATTATTTGCTAAAGTATGGGAAAGAGAACAACCAGAAAAATGACGAGAAGTTAATAATTTCCAGCGTTTGGTAACTGACTGAGATAATCATCCATAATAGCTGGTAGTTCTTTTGGTGAATAGGTATAAGTTAAGAATAAAAATGTCATAGCTGTTGACATAATTGGCTTTCTATCTAGGATTTTTGATAATTGAGAACGGGTATATTTACCATTCATGATTTCTATACTAGCATCAGCGATCGCATCTTCAATTACTTCTTCCTCTATTAAATTTTCCCATTCATCATGATTGACATAATAGGACTTTTTATTTTCCTTCAAGTTGATTTTTTGAATTTCTCTAATTGAATTACGAATAGAAGCCATCCAAGAATTTGTTAATCTCTGTTCTATTTGATTTTTAATCAAGTGAATTAGTAATATCTTTAAATAAGATTCTATATTTCTCAATATTGCCTGTTTACTCATTCCCTCTAATTCATCAACAATTGCTAAAGCACCTGCATAATTTCCTTGTAGAATGCTGTTTCTGAGGTCTATTAGTTCTTGAGTCATTTTCCTTAACTTTCAGGATTATTCACATATTGATAATAACACAGATTTTACCAAAAAAGCACACTAGGGTAATTTTAAATTTAACTCTTGTAAAGTATTAGCATCTGCTTTAATTGTAAATGTATTAGGTTCGGCAGATTTAGCATTCACTTTTAACTGATAAGTTCCTTGTCGCAACTGTTCCAAATAGAAAACACCTGCATTATTCGTAATAGATATAACTGATGATTTGGAACTATTATCAATAGCTTCAACTTTAGCACCAGCAATAGGGTTTCCTTTGGAGTCCGTCAAAGTTCCAGCTAAAGTATAGGCCGGTTGCAAAGCAATAACAATAGGTGTATAACTTCCCTCCACCACTTGCACAGCAAAGCTACTAATTGGGGGTTGAAAGTCAGGAGGAAAACCAGCAGGATCTAAATCTACACTATAAGTTCCGGGGGGAAGACGGACAATTAAATTATCTTTGTGAATATCAAGTTGCGAAGATATAACAGGCTCATTATTGATCATGAGAAAGTCAGAATTATCATGATATATTTCTTCATTATGATCTCGTTTTCCATTGCTATTATGATCTAAGAAAGGTTTAATTAATAAACCTCCTTGAGTGCGAAAACGTTCAATTTGTCTATCACCCGGAGTTATCCCTCCTTGAAAACCCAAACTAGAAACCAGTTGAATACTCAAACTACTTTGATCAGAATTTAGAGAAACTCCTTCATAACGTGCCTGTAACAAAATACCTGGTAAAACAGTTGTTCCCAGCGTTCCATAAAGTCCTGTTCCTAATGAACCCATTGTATAACCTAATTCACCTTGCCAAAGATTTTCACCGTATTTAGTTTGCATGGGAGAAGTATAACGCCAATATGTACTTAGTAAATTAGCATTGTGAGAAGAATTGAGAGTTTCATATTTAAAAATTAAGGACTGGTCAGGATGAAATACATAAGATAGTTGGGAAGAAGTGCTAGACTGATTACCACTATGATTAAAGGATAACTTACCTAAAGTTTGATTTAAACTCCAATTTAATTGAGCATTTGTATTAATATTCACCAGGGCAGAAGTAGAAGAATTACCACTACTAGAAGAATAGCCTAAACCGAAATTTTTATCTTTGTCTAAATCACCATTACTATTAAATTTGAGGTGCTTTGATATTTGGAAATCGAAAGTATAGCGAGTAGATTTTAAATCATTACTTAATGTTGCATAAAAATTAGGATTACGATCCCAAATTACATTAGTATTTAGCTTGATATCATCTGCTATGACACTATAAACACTAACTTTTAAAGGAGATTTTTCCCAACTGAGATTAGTATTAATCTTAATCTTATCTCCCATCAAACCAGAAATATTTGCTTTAAAAGGAGACCTTTGCGGCTGATAAAAAAGCTCTGTTAAACCTTGAAAAGATGAATCATATATACCCCCTAAACCTACAGTTAAATCCTTCGTTAATCCCCATCTTTGCTTGATTCCTCCACTAAATTGGGTAAAGTCTCCCCAAAAATCATTATTATTTAAATGTCGTTTCCATCCCCCAGAAACAATTAAAGCTGATGTTCCTCTAGACAGTTGTTCAGGTAATAAATTAAACCGGGCATCTTCAACTCGTGGTTTAGCAGTTAAAACTCCATCAGCATATAATAAAACTTGATAATTTGTGCCTATTTGTCTACCCACAGGAACATTATCAAAACGGTAATTTCCTGAAATATCAACTAACTGTTCAGCTATCGGAGTAGGTTTATATAAACCTTTAACAAGACGTGCTAAAGTTCCTGGGGGAGCGCGACTTGTTACAGTTCCAGAAATACGTTCTGGTTGCAATCTTTGACTAATGTTGGCACCACCACTACCATAGGCAGGAAAGGGAGAAAAACCGTAACGTTTAATAGTAGTAAATCCCCAGAAATTTCCTCCACTTGAACTTGTCCAAAAAGTTGGTTGTGAACCTAAATAATAATCACTAGAATCTGTTTGTTTAAGAATTTGTAAATCTGATAATTACCAAGTTTTACTATCTGTAATATCACCTTGATTTAGCCGCAGAAACCAACTACTATCAAGAATTGTTCCCACTGCTGATAAAGTACCCTGATTCTTTAAATCTGAAGTGGTTGTACCAGTTAAATTAGTCTTTTGTTCCACCATACTCAATGTGATATTGGGAGGAGAAATTTTTGGTAATCCTGTGATGATAACAGGCTTTTTTTCAATATTATTACTGTCTTCAGATTTGATGTCAGGAATATCAAAAACAATAGCATATTCCCGCCAATCAAATTTAGATTCAATGCCGAAAATATCTTTAATTTCCTTCGTGGAAAGGACTAATCCTAATTCTGGATCATTATGCAGTTTATTAGTATCAAAATGAATAATTTTAAAAGGCGATCGCAACTCAACCTCATGATCTGATATACTTTTAGAAGTAAACTTTAATGTTTCCAAAACATCATTATAAGGAATTAACCAATTTTCAAAATTAATCGCATCTTTATCCTTAACTTCACCCCGCACTAAAACCCCATCTCTAATATTGCGTTTGCCGGCATTTAAGCCAATAATAAATGTTGTTACAGGATCATCTTTTGTCGGTGTTGAAGTTGTTTGAGTTAAAAATATTGGTAAATTTTCATCTCCAAAATTTTCATCCACAAAATATTTTGGTTGGGAAATATTTTCCAGGGGAGTTTTTATGAGTATTTGCTTTTGGCTATTTTCTTGATTCAAAGAAATTTGACTAGGTAATTCTGCTGCTAAAATTAAATTATTTTTATCAACAAAACTACAACTAACTAAATTAAAAAAGTAAAGTATTTTTAGATAATTATTAATCTTTAAAAGCACTGTTAAACTACATCATTGGAGAGTGGAACAACGCAATCTCGTCCGTAAGACTAGGACTTGTTGGTAAAGTGAAGTCTGAAACCCTTAAAATAACCGGGGCATTTTTAACTGACATAAGGCGTATCAAATCAAAAAAAAAGACGGTTTTTATCATACATTTGCCAATAAAAATCATCTTGATTAATTAGGTGAACGGAAAAAAACCGAAATATGTAACGAAAAGTAAAGTTGCCCAAAACCTCTTCCCTGTTCCCTTGTTATAACGACAATTTTTAACGCCAACCTACTTAATGAATTTTTAGGGAACAATAAATTTGACACTAAATGGAATTTTATTGATCTGGTTTACACCCCATCCTAAATTACCAGAAAGTTGATATTCTCCTGGTTCTAATTGAATTTTCTTAGCAGCACTAGAATAATCAACGGCGAGATAACGTTCCCCTCCAGCAACGACCGTTGTATCTATACCTCTACCATCATAAATTTGTTTATCTCCCTTTTTAATCGTCCATTCTCCCTGAGTAATTACACTAGCTTTTCCGCTATTTTTAACCAACAATTGAAGTTGCTGCGATTTAGAATCAAATTTAGCATTAACCGCAGTTAAATTGTGCGAAATATTGCCCTTGCGAACATAAACAGCTACTCCTATTCGGGGAACAATTGCTGTTTTAAAAATAGCCCCTTTACTTGGATCTTGTTCTTCTTGAAAGGTCGCTTCTAAATTTTCTGTGAATAACATCGCCCGATATTCACCATCGGGTAAACTGGGAGGAAAGCGCACAACAAACCGGATACGACGATTATCTGTACCCGGGACTTGCAGTTCTCGTGGGGAAAATTGCAAATAGGGAGTTAAATCGAAAGGACTGGCATCTAAAAGTTTAAATCCAGTTTGTAAATCATAGGTAAAAGGTTGAGTATAAACACGGGCGCGGAAGCTTTTAGCATCTCCATTTGTCACTGTAATTGTTCCCTGTGCTTGTCCCTGTATAGCTGCGGTTTCAATTACCAGTGGAGCAACAGCAACATCAGCTTTAGCAGTATTTCCCCATAATAAAAAGGTAGAAAACACAATACTACTCAAAGGGTATAAAATTAGTTTGTTACCAGAAATTTTCATACTTAATTTTTATCAACTAAAATTATCTGCAATACAATAGGACAAGGATTGGAGCTTAAACCCAGGCATCCAATCCTTACGCAAAACAAGATAAGTAGGTAAACAGAAAAAATTAAAGGTATATGACGAAATGTAAATTCAATGAATGCCTTGCAAATAGGTCATTTCACGGTTTTCACAAAACTAAACATATATCGTTTTTATTATGTTTACCTACTGAACTAAAACATAGTCGATAAATGGACTTTGCTTTAGTTAGGAGTAGCGGTAACAGTAACCTTATAGCTATAGGTTCCAGCCACAACATTACCAGCAGTACCCGCTGATCCAGCACTCATACCGACCTTAAAAGTACGAGATGAATCAGCAGCAATAGTTATACTAGGAGTATTGTAGTAAGGCCATAAGCGATCGCCAGTGGCGCTGCTTGCGACAATGTTGGCTTCCGTATCGTAAATAACAGATTGCCTATTCGGATCAGCAAATCCACTAGGTGCTAATATCTTAACGGGAATTCCTACACTTACCGTAGCAGGACCATTACAACTAAGAGTTGTTGAACCTGCAGTACCTATACCGAGTAATGGTACACCAGTCGTACCTTCAACCCAGCCGTCGCCAGGAGATAAGATGCCATTTGTAGTTGCACTAAAGCTGCAAAGCTTTGAGACAGTAGTTGAAAAGTTAACGTCCTTAGTTTCTGCTTGGGCTTTGGGGTTGAAAGCCACAGCACCGAGGGCAGCAATACCAGTAATTAGAGCAAGACGACGAAGATTTTTCATGTTGAATACTAAGCTTATGTAATAGTTAGACGTTTTCCACAGCCAAATTGTGAATTATTTAACGGAAATTCAGTAGAGGGCTGTAGTCCGAATATTTTATACTTACTGAGGAGTAGCTGTCACGGTTACTTTATAGATGTAGTTTCCAGTAGGATTACTTCTACCATTAGCACTACCAGCAAGCATTTCCACTACTAAAGGTTCATCTGTACAACTACTAATACTCAAAGGCTGAGGGGCGGAGTCGCTCCAGCCAGGAAAACCTGTAGAACTACCGACCTCAGCGGTTGTCATTCTGTTTCCTGAACGAACACGAGCTTTCCGAAAAGTATCATCGAAGCCTGAAGGTGCAGCTATCCGTTGCGGAACAGACACACTAATGAAAGCAGTAGTAGTACAGGACATAATCACATCCGCCGTACCTTTTAACCAGGGCGTTTTCATTCTCCAAAATTGTGATTGCCAGAACCTTTTTACCATCAATATTTGGGCTTGTTTTTAATATTAATTAATCCAAAATTACGAAAAAAAGCTGCGATGCCTACGGCGAGCGAAGCTATCGCTGTGTGGAAAAGGGTTTGGGA
>OMJF01000234.1 GCA_900299285.1 Anabaena sp. 54
CCTGGGTGGACTAAGGAAAAATTAAGGATTTGAAACCTGCGTAGGCAGGTTTTGTCTGTGTAGATGTGATTTCTAATCGCCCTTAGACTTTTAAAACATACTCTAATTTTAGATTTTAGATTTTAGATTTTAAATATTCAATGAAAAATGTCCTAACCGCTAACAAAACCACGTTTAATTTGTTCCCGTTCAATAGCTTGAAATAAAGCCATAAAGTTACCTTCTCCAAAACCTTGAGCTAAAAGACGACGTTCAATAAACTCAAAGAAAAAAGTTGGTTCTGAGAAAATTGGCTGGCTGAAAATTTGCAATAATAGCTGCCCTACAGTCGCATCTTCATGCCAGTCTACCAAAATTTCCTGCTGGGCGATCGCTTTTAATTCTTGAGGTGATAGGGAAAATTTATCTCGTTTTTGTAACTGGGAATAGTAATTTTGAGAAACGGAAAGAAAGGATAAACCAGCAGCGCGAAAACAAGCAATTGCATTAACAAGATTTGGTATCAGTAAAGCAATATGTTGAATACCCGCCCCTCTATTCACCTCTATAAATTCCTGAATTTGCGAACTAGGTGACGCTGGTTCATTAATTGGTAATTGGATATTTCCATGGGGAGAAATCATCACCCGACTATGTAAACCAGAACGATCAGTTTTAATTTTAAAACTTTGTTGAGGCTGGAAATCAAAGATATTTTCATACCAATTAACAGCGGTTTCTAACTCACCAACTCCCACATTCAAAACTAGATGATCAATTGCGGTAATAGCATAATGTACTTGTTCCCTCTTACCTCTTACCTCTTCCCTGATTTTGGCCTTATTTCTAGTAATTAATGTATGATTCAAACTACCCCAGGCAGCAATTTTAGCATACTTACAAAATCCAGTATCAACAACCGGTTGGAGAACTGTTGCACCATTGCTTATGGCCTTGGCTGTCAATGCTTCCACGTTGTCCACAGCAAAGGCTATATCAGCCACACCAGGAGGATGTTGACGTAAAAATTCAGCCACAGGACTAGTAGGTAAAATCGGAGAAGAAAGTAAAAAGCATACAGAACCACTTTTTACTACTTTTGTACAAGTATGCAAGGATTTTTGATGATAAGAAAGTCTTGGAAAAATGCCCTCATTTACTGCTTGAAAACCAAGACAATATACAAACCAATCTCTCCACTTTACTGCATCTTCAACATAGAAGTGAACATGATCAACCAGCATAACTTATTCAAAATCAAGTATTCAAAATCAAGTATTTATTATCAGCTTTTATCTGTTAGATACTAGAAAAATAAATGGCTCTCAGGTTGAATATTAATTTCCATTGGTATAGCCTGGGGTTCAGCTGATAAAGCATAGAAAATCGCATTTGCAGCAGTTTCACAACTCAGCATTTTATGCCGATCTACTTTTAAATTTACCTGATCCCAAAAAGGAGAATCTATTCCCCCAAAGTAAAACAGCGTTATCTTCACCCCAAAGCGTTTTAATTCTTCTGCTATGGATTTACTAAAACCCACTACACCAAATTTAGAAGCAGAATAAGCCGCAGCCATGGGCATAGAATGTTTACCTAAAATACCGACAACGTTACAAATATGACCAGATTTACGTTTTTGCATCTCTTTCGCTGCCGCCTGAGTCGTGTAAAAACAGCCTTTTAAATTCAAATCTAGCATTTTATCTAAATCTGACGGTTCAATGGTGTTGTAGGCTTTAAGAATGCCCGCTCCGGCTGCATTTACTAAGACATCAATCTGTCCAAACCGGCTGATTGTCCTTGCGATTAATGTATCTACTTGTTGAGGTTGAGTAATATCAGTGGCAGATATCAGTACATCTATTGGTAACTCAGTTGCTAATGCTGCTAATTTTTCCGCGTTTCTAGCTGCGAGTACCAACCTCGCACCTGTGGAAGCCAATTGACGGGTCAAGGTTGCACCAATACCACCAGTAGCACCCACAATGACAATAACTTTATCTTCTAGCATCACATTATTTACATTTCTTTACAGACTACATCAGTATAGCAATCCTTGATGTGCAAATCCCCCACTTCAACAGAGAAATTTATCATTTATGGATATTATAAATCTAATAAGTTTCAAAAACCCTATGTTAACAGGCACAATTTTACAGAATGGAAAATATACCATCCTCCAGGAAATAGGGCGGGGCGGATTTGGTGTTACCTTTAAAGCTATGCACCACTATTTAGGTCAAGAAGTGGTAATGAAGACTATCCATGAACACTTGCGACAACATCCCGATTTTCCCAAATTCCAGCGCCAATTTCAAGAGGAGGCCAAAAGATTAGCTACTTGTGTTCATCCTCACATTGTCCGGGTAAGTGACTTTTTTCAGGAAGACAGTCTACCCTATATGGTCATGGAATACATTCCTGGAGAGACTTTAGGTACAGCATTTGTATTACCAGGCACACCCCTACCAGAAGCCACCGCTATTCATTATATCCGCCAAATAGGCGCGGCTTTACAGGTAGTACATAATAACGGGTTATTACACAGAGATGTTAAACCAGATAATATTATTTTGCGTCAAGGAACTCAGGAAGTAGTATTAATTGATTTTGGTATTGCTAGGGAATTTAATAACGGGGCAAAACAGACACACACAAGTTTGGTCAGCGAGGGTTATGCACCCATTGAACAATATTTAACTCAAGCACCACGCACAGCAGCCACAGATGTTTATGGTTTAGCAGCGACCTTATATGCACTATTAACGGCACAAGTTCCTATACCTGCATTATTGCGCGATCGCCAAAAAATGCCCTCACCAAAAGAACTACAGCCCCATCTCAGCGCGGTTGTTAATGAAGCAGTGATGCGGGGAATGGCTATAGAACCCCAATTTCGGCCTACTACAGTCGCAGAATGGCTACAAATGTTGCCGGGAAATGGGTTGAATGTCATGTCACCAATTTTACCTACTCAATCAGTACCTACTATTAATTTATCGGGTTTAAAATCAAAAAATTTACATAAAAAAGTTACTCCTGTTCCCATTTCTAAACCATCAGTTATCAACAAAGTCCCTAGTATCAAACAAAAAGCAGGTGTACCGAAAGGAGTTATTGGTGTCGGTATCGCTTTTCTTGCAGCTACAGCAGGCTTTAGCATGATTCGGAACTTATCAAAGCTATCACCTAAACCACTTCTCCAACAACCTACTTACGAATCTAACACACCCAAACCTGTTGTCGAAATATCACCATCACCTGAAAATAAAAATGAAAGTGAAAAGACTCAAACCTCCTATTCTAGGGAATCTATACCAGTGCGTAGTGTGAGAAGAAGAAGAAAAAATGTGATTGTTCCTCCAGCACCAACTCCTAATAGTAATAGCAGTTATGAAGAAAAAGCACCTCAAGATAATCCTCAACCCACCCCAACTCCTGATACAACAATAGAGAAATCAACACCAGTGGTTACTTCTTCCCCATCTTCCTCATCTTCCCCATCTTCCTCATCTTCCTCATCTTCCTCATCTTCCCCATCTTCCCCATCTTCCCCATCTTTGGTAGACACTTTACGCGAGGCTAAAAAATCGCAGAAAACTGATCCTCCAGTCCCCAAAAATACCCTACCAGAATCTAATCAAAATCAAGCTCCCGTAATTATCCCCCAGAAAGAACCTCAACCAGCAAATTCTTCTTCTGTGGAAGTCCCAACCCAAGAAACAAACCAAAATCAAGCACCAGAAAATCAACCGCAAAAGGCAGAAAAACCACCACAAGATACAGAAAAACCACCACAATAAGCAGTAAATTCAACGGAGAGGGGGGGATTCGAACCCCCGTTGAGTTTCCCCAAAACGCATTTCGAGTGCGTCACCATCAACCACTCGGACACCTCTCCAAGAAATTATGATTAATTGGGATTATAGCATAACAAGAAAGAAAATTTCTGTGTGTTCTAGGTCAACCTGCCATAACGTGCTGTCATTACACTTTCAGGATGAGATTGATTATATAACCAAGCCCACATTTGATCACCAAAGGAAAAATGCCACCATTCTCTGGGATTACGTTGAAATCCAGCTTTTAACATGACATTGTGCAATAATTGGCGGTGAGTATGGTAGGTTTGATGAATATTAATATAATAATCGGGATGCGATCGCTCAGACATTTCATCAATGGGTGAACCCATATCCACAATTTCCCCGATATCATTGACTAAGGTAATATCTACCGCAGCACCCGTACTATGAGGAGGAGGGGTATTCATATCCAAACTCGGTACAGCCCAAATTTCATAAACTGCTTCCCAGACTTCTTCGAGTTGCTCAGGTGACAATTCTGCTGCTGTTAAACCCCTGTTTTCCAACGCTTCCCTAAAACTATAATCTACCATAAATTGTTGGATAGCTACGGGACGATAAGCATCGAATATTTGAATGTACCAATGGGGATGTAGTAATTGTAAATAATTTTGCGCCTGAATCAAATTGGAAATTACACTTTCGCGCAAATAATAAGGTGAATGTTCTCCATAATTAGCACCTAACTTTTGATAAGGGTGAGGAGATTCTACCGCAAATAACTCCAGAGGAATTTTCACTAAAGGTTCACCACATTCAATAATGGGGATTTGGTGGTATGGCCGCATTTTAATTGCTAATTTGATCTAAGATGTCAGAGTTGTATCATGCTAGTCTAAATTACAGCGTGTTGATACATATTGATTTAAACCTTGTGCGGGCAATATGCCCGCACCACAAGAGTTTTATCATTAATATTCATAAATAATCTTAAATATTAATAAATATTAAATATAAGACACTATTTCAGTGTTCATGTTCACAACAAGATTTTTTCTTGACATTGGGAACAGGATCATAACCTCCTGGATGAAAAGGATGACAGCGTAAAATCCGCATAATAGCCATCCAACCACCCCGAAACACCCCAAACCGTTCAATTGCTTGAATCGCATACATAGAACAAGTCGGTTGAAAACGACAAGTGGGGGGAAACAGAGGAGAAATAAATAAACGATAACCCTGAATGAGCCAAATCAATAACATTTTCAATATTTTCATACCCAAACCTTATAAAGTAGGATTAAAGTGAAAAATACCCCAATTTGACATTGTTTAACACATTTCTCGGCTTAGAAACCATTTCCCCATTATCGCTGCAAATTGCCCCCGCTGCGGCTTGGGTAGGATTAATTATCTGTATTGCTTGGGTAGTATATCGTTTTACTGATAGTGAAACAGAAATCATTCGTAAAATCGTGCATATTGGCATGGGTAACGTGATTTTAATTGCTTGGTGGTTAGATATTCCTGCTTATGTAGGAATTACAGCTTCAATTTTGGCGAGTATTATCACCTTGATATCCTATAAATTCCCCATTTTTCCTGGTATTAATAGCGTCGGTCGTCAGAGTTTAGGAACATTTTTCTATGCTGTGAGTATTGGGGTTTTAGTAGGTATTTTTTGGCATTTACACCAACCTGAATACGCCGTTTTAGGGATTATGATTATGGCTTGGGGAGATGGATTAGCTGCTTTAATTGGTAAACGTTTTGGCCAACATAAATACATATTTTTTGGTTCTCAAAAAAGCTGGGAAGGTTCTTTAACAGTGACTTTAATTAGTTATTTGATTTGTGTAACTATTTTACTTGCTACTCAAGGTAATATTTGGCAAACTTGGATAGTTTCTTTAATAGTTGCCTTAGTAGCTACGATTTTAGAAGCATTTTCTTTTTGGGGAATAGATAATTTAACCGTTCCTGTCGGTAGCGCTACTTGTGCTTATCTGTTAGCGCAGATACTGTTTAATTACTGAATGATTGCTGGTATAGGCAAATATCTAAAAATATAGATATTAAATTTTTTGTGGAGAGAAAAAAAATTAAACAACAAACATTATGGATTATCAAGATTTTAGAAAATAAAATTAATTTATGAATAATGATTATTTTAGGGATAAAAAACTATTTTGTCTCTACTTTTAGAAGTTATTTTGTCTCTACTTATAGAGGTAAATTTGCAAACATTACTTTCTATCCTTAGATTTATGAAATATTAGCCAACAATGCTTATAGTTGAGTTGTTAGGTCATAAAACACCTAATTATGCAAGTGAGGCTAATAATCGTGTCAAAGCAAATGTTAACCGTCTTATCAGATCAAGAACAAGAGTTACTAACTGGTGGTGCAGATTTTTCCCTCAACTCAAGTGCTTTTGGTAACAGACGTTCAGGCACCTTGGGTGAAAGCAATTCTAATCTTCAAGGTAGTACAGTCAAAGGTGGAGGTCTTAATAATACCACCGTTACTGCATCAACAGGTGCTGTAGGTATAACTGCGCCCGTTGCACCTGCTGTTCCCGCTGTACCTGTTGTCACTCTTCCTTCATAGATTTGGATAATAAAAACAAATTAGAGGATGTTTGAAAAGTCTAAAAGCGATTATAAATCACATCTACACAGACAAAACCTGCCTACGCAGGTTTCAAATCCTTAATTTTTCCTTAGTTCACCCAGGTGGACTTTGCTTGTGTAGTAGCGTTCGCAAACCGTGCCGTAGTCTCTATTATATTCGCCATAAACTTTTAAGACAACCTCTTAGGATTCCAGAGTTATTTTACCATTTTCTCTTTTGCCAAACCCAATTCATATCACCGGCTGAATTTGGGAGAATAGCATTAGTGAATTAGTTTCTGGAATCTTTTTTATGCAAAATTTATGCAAAATTTATGCAAAATATATGCAAAATATATGCAATTCAACTATTGATTTATAACTAAAGGTATAATACTATGAATTATTCCCATAACTTAAATGAATCAAATTCTGATCATCTTCATATTTTAGAAACTAATGAATTTCTTCCCCATATTGGTAAATGGATTCATATCGGTGGGGCAGTGATGATTACCATGTTTGTAGTTGCTGCTAGTCTTACATCCATTCTTTATTATAACGTTACGGTTAAAGTTCCTGCAACTATCCGACCCTTGGGAGAATTACGGTTAGTTGAATCCGCAATGACCGGAACTATTAAAAGAATTACCGTTAAAGAAAATCGGGTAGTAAATAAAGGAGAAATAATTGCTTATATTGATGACTCCCAACTGCAATCTCAAAAAAGACAACTACAAAATACTATTGAGCAAAATCAATTACAACTTATTCAAATTGATGCTCAAATTAATCAAATCAATACTCAAATAATTGCTCAAACTAACTTAAATAACCGAACTATTATAGCTACCCAAGCTGAATTAACTGGAACTCAACGTAACTATAAAGATCAACAAATTAAAGCCAGTGCAGAAATGACACAAGCTAAAATAGCTATAAATTTAGCAAAGGAACAATTAGCAAGATTAAAAAAAGAAAAGGTATTAATAGCCACGGTACAAGAGGCAGAAGCAGCATTAAAACTGGCTATATTGCAAAGAAATCGCTTGCCGAATATAACTGAGTCGGGAGTAATATCTCAGAATTTAGTCGAGGAAAAAGAACAAGCCGTTAAATCTGCTCAAGCAAAATTAGAACAAGCTAAATTTAGTGCTAAAAATCTCCAAGAAGAAAAAGAACAAGCTGTTAAATCAGCACAAATAAACTTGCAAAAAGCGAAAATTGCCGTCAATCCCAGTTATGCAGTAGTAACAGTAGCATTAGAAAGAATTAAACAAGAAAAGTCTAAAGGTGAAGCTAACTTAGCAGCTTTAAAAAAAGAAAAAGAAACATTATTTCAACAACGTTTAGAACTACAAAAACAACAAATCCGCACCCGTCAAGAACTACAACAATTAGAAAATGAGTTGAATAAAAGTGTGATTCGCTCCCCAACTAATGGTACACTCATGCAGCTTAAACTCCGCAACTCTGGACAGGTTGTACAACTCAGTGAAGCTATTGCTCAAATTTCTCCTGTAGATGCTCCTTTAATTATCAAAGCTCACGTTCCTGCTAAAGATATTGACAAAGTAAAAATAGGTCAAGCAGTGCAAATGCAAGTTTCCGCTTGTCCCTATCCTGACTATGGAACTCTCAAAGGAACTGTAAAAACTGTTGGAGCAGATGTTTTAGCAACTACACAAAATAATCCGAATAATTCAATTATTAATACTATTAATACACCCCAATTAGCTACTTATGAAATCAATATTGAACCAGAAAGTCTATCTTTAGGAAAAGGTAATCATTTATGTTATCTCAAATCTGGTATGGAAGGACGCGCTGATATTATTTCTCGTCAGGAAACTGTACTCCAATTTATCCTGAGAAAAAGCAAATTAATCACTAATTCATAGTTAAAAATGTAGGTTGGGTTAAGCGATAGCGCAACCCAACATAAGCTTTTTTTAATAAAATTGAGTTTCTTCACGTCAACCCAACCTACTAAAATACTCTTAATAATTATGTTCAATATGCTCAATATCTTTAAAAATCATCAAAATTATCAGTGTACTTTACAGTTAAGTGAAGAAGACTGTGGAGCAGCTTGTTTAGTTTCTATTAGCAAGCATTATGGACATTTTTTAAGTATGATTAAAAGTCGGGAAGCTGTTGGTACTGGACAATTAGGAACAACATTATTAGGTTTAAAAAGAGGCTCAGAAAATCTCGGTTTTAATGCTAGAGCAGTTAAAGCTTCTCCAGAAATTATAGACAGAATTACAGAAATTACATTACCCGCAATTATCCATTGGCAAGGCTATCATTGGGTTGTTTTATATGGTAAAAAAGGAAAAAAATACGTTATTGCCGATCCTGCGGTGGGAATCCGTTATTTGACCAAAAAAGAACTAACCGCTGCTTGGAATGGGGTAATGCTCTTATTAGAGCCAGATCCAGATCGTTTTTCTGACCAACCCCAAGAACAATCAAAAGGTGGAATAACGCGCTTTTTTCGCCGCATTTTACCCTATCGTGGCTTACTAACTCAGGTTTTAATGATTAATATTGTCCTGGGTTTACTAGCTTTAGGAACTCCGATTTTAATTCAATTATTAACAGATGATGTTCTCGTTCGTGGAGATGTACAATTACTTACTGTTGTGGTTTCTGCTGTTGTCGTTATGAGTTTATTTAGTGGAGGTTTACAAGTATTTCAAGCTTTAATGATTTCGCATTTTGGACAAAGATTACAATTAGGTTTAGTCTTAGAATTTGGCCGTAAACTTCTGCAATTACCTTTAAATTATTATGAATCTCGTCGCAGTGGTGAAATTACCAGCAGACTCCGAGATATTGGCGAAATTAACCAATTAGTATCACAAATTGTAATTGTTTTACCTAGTCAGTTTTTTATCGCTATAATTTCTCTTGGCTTAATGTTATTTTATAGCTGGCAATTAACAATAGCCGCTTTATTAGTTGCTGGTTTAATGACTTTATCTACTTTACCTTTCTTACCTATTTTGCAACAAAAAACCCGCAGTCTCTTGGTTTTAGGAGCAGAAAATCAAGGTGTTTTAGTAGAAACATTTAAAGGCGCACAAGTCATTAAAACTACTAATGCTGCTCCTCAATTTTGGGATGAATTTCAAAGTCGTTTTGGTCGTCTAGCTAATCTTGCTTTTAGTACAGTTCAAATAGCAATTATTAACGGTACTCTTGCCATAATTATATCTACAATTGGTGGCGTTCTCTTACTAGGATTTGGCAGTATTTTGGTGATTAAAGGCAATTTAAGCATCGGTCAAATGTTAGCTTTTAATGCTTTAGAAGTAAATGTTTTAGCTTTAATTAACTCATTAGTTAGCTTTGTGGATGAATATTTCCGTTGTCAAACCGCAGTTTCTCGATTATTAGAAGTTATTGATGCCACACCAGAAGTAGTAGGAGGAAGTCAAAAACCAATTGTACAAATTTCCAGCAATGCTGATATTAGTTGTGCAAATATTAAATTTCATCACCCCGGAAGAGTTGATTTATTAGATGATTTTTCTATTCAGCTTCCAGGAGGAAAAACAATTGCTTTAATTGGTAAATCAGGTTGTGGTAAAAGCACTTTGGCTAAATTATTATCTGGTTTATATGTCCCAGATTCTGGCAATATTCGGATCGGTTTTTTAAATATCCAAGATATTGCTTTAGATTGTTACCGACAACAGGTAGTTTATGTTCCCCAAGAGCCTCATTTTTGGAGTCGTTCTATTTTAGAAAACTTCCGTTTAGGCACACCTAATATTTCTTTTGAAGAGGTAGTTCAAGCTTGTGATATTGCTGATGCCGATGGTTTTATTAGTCAATTACCTAATAAATATCAAACCGTTTTAGGAGAATTTGGTGCAAATCTTTCTGGTGGACAAAGACAAAGATTAGCGATCGCTCGCGGCATTCTCACAAATCCACCTATACTAATTTTAGATGAAGCTACCGCTGGATTAGACCCTATGAGTGAAGCTAATGTTCTAGATCGTCTTTTGGAATATCGTGCAGGTAAAACCACAATTTTAATTACCCATCGTCCTAGTGTCATTCATCGCGCTAATTGGATTGTTCTCATCGAAAAAGGTCAATTACAAATTCAAGGAACTCCTGATACTTTCTTATCAAAACCTGGGGAACATTTGCAGTTTTTAACTGCATAAATTAAGGCGTAAATTAATATTTTTTTAATATTTTTTAAGCTTTTATCGTGCTACTTAACCAAAATTACTTACTTATGTAAGGACAAATAATATGTCTAAAAATACTCAATTTAATCATCTTCAATTATTCAGATATCTTTCTGATGCAGAACAAGAATCTCTAATTGGTGGGCAAATATCTCCCCAATTAGATGTATTAGTTGAAGGTAATTCATTCTTCCAAAAAACTGATATTGAAACTGAGGGTAAAAATGATTTAAAACTTGCTTCAGGTGATTCTAGTTCACAAACCACTAAATATAAATTATCCCAAGTCACTATGGCACTTTAATTAACATTTGGGTTACTAATAATTAGTTACAGTGGTGATAAATTGAGTAATTTATTACCTGGTTTTCTAAATAATTTGTTTTCCTAACATAGCCAGATTTAATTAAATTAAAACATTTTTTGTAGAGACAGGTTTATTTTCTGCTCTACATTTTCTGCTGTTTGAGTTAATAAATAACTTTTTTAAAGATAAAAAATAGAGTATATAATTATTTACTTTTAATTAGATAAATAAAGTAAACAAACATGAGTTAAAAGAGAGAGACTTATCTAAATACATATATAACCTAAGAGTAATTTAAAATCTCAAAACTTTATAACTACAGGATCATTTATTTCCCATAATAAATAGTTATAAAAGAAGCATAGGTGAATAACACCTGTTCATAGATTGAGGCTAACAATCATGTCACATCAAAACATTAAATCTGATTTACTTGTCGAGTTATCCACAGACGAACAACAGCTTCTGTCTGGAGGAAAAGGCAGACGCAAAGCAATAATCTGCTATGAGTGGAAAAAATACCGTGATCATGATCAAGATATCAGAAAGAGTGATGATGGTGATGATGATGATGATGATTGATTTTCACAAATAGCAGAGATATGAAGTGGACAAAATCCATAAATTGGGTAACCACTTAATTTAAACCTGACATTTGAGGAAAGAGAAAGCTGATATAACCAACTCAAAATAATTAATTTTTGGAAGGTTTTGGGTAGTCTTGGATGTTCTCTTTAACCTACTACTAATTAAACTCCTAGAGATAACCATTGTTTTTCTCTTTCCTCCTTCCCCTTTTGTCCTAATTCAAAGTGAAACAATTCCACTAATTGAGGCACATAATTATGTCAAATCAAAACATCACAACTGATTTACTTGTAGAGTTATCCCCAGAAGAACAACAACTTTTATCGGGGGGATGTGATAATTACAGCCCACCACGTCGTCAACGCATTGGAATAAAGCAGAAAGTAGAAAATAATCTAGTGTTTAGTCCAGTAATCAATATATATCCTTCTGAAGCAAAACGTACCGATGAGTCTGACAGTAGCCAAACTTCTTCAGATGATGAAGATCAAAACTAATGTTACTAATAAGTTAGTCCCTTAGTTTAAACTCTGGAATTATTCAAAATAGGAGAAACCTTAGGTAATTCATTCAAGATAAATCAAGTTTTGAGAATATTTAGGCATTCTCCTTTGTTCTTTTCAGAGATTTAATTAAAAGTGCTGAAGATGGAAAAGTAACTGCTATTTATAGTAGTTACTTTTCTCTTTTCTTTATTCTTACTGTTCCTGGAGTAACTTATTCCCCAATATTTACTTTTATTTTTAATCATTAAAAAAGTCTAACTCCCCAAGGAGAATTAGACTTTAAAATGATTACCAAGGAAGTGATGGTTCTAATTTCACATCTATCAATTCGTTGTCTACTAGATACTTACCAGTAGTGATCCCTTGCCTTGAGTCTTGAAAACTCGATGACAATCTATGGTAGATTCCTAACTGTCCCGGACAGAGTAACTGGATAAGATTTATCTTTGTAGAGAAATGTACCCTTAGCCTCTATAACTCCCTTTACACCTCCAGATAAAAGCTGTTGTTCCTGCTTAGATAACTCAACAATTAACTCAGATTCAATCGTATTAACTGACATGATTCTACCTCATCATTAACACCAATTTAATTGGTATTAGCTGGTTTACTAGCTAACAACTCAAATATAATCATCATTTATCAGAAAATCATAATTCTCAAGTTAGATCATATATCTATTTTTACACTGTCATCAGAGATATTTTTTTATAAGAATTTGGTTAAGATATAAATACTTAATTAGAAGATATCACCAGGAAGTTTACTGGAAATGCTCACCATGTCAATATGATCATAAACATAAAAGTTATAAAAATCAACATGAATATCATGATAGTGAAAACATTGAATTTAAATCCTTAAATCAAAATCAGCCAAAAGATATAAATGATTAAATAATCTTTATAACCAGAGAATCATTAAATATATTGAAAATACCTTTATAAAATAAGAATAGGTATATTATCCCTAGCTGAATTGAGGTTAACAATTATTATGTCAAATCAAAATATCCCATCTGATTTAGTGGTAGATCTATCTATAGAAGAACAGCAACTTTTGTCTGGTGGCTATTATCGAGGTGGATATCATGGATATCATGGATATCATGGACATCATGGATATCATGGACATCATGGATATCATAGAGGTGGCTACTATAGAGTTGGATATGATGGAGATAGATATGATGGAGATGGATATTAGTAACAATCAAAGATGAAACTTACACCAAATAAAATCTTTGATGAAGTTCATCTTTTCTTTGATTTATTATCTGCTACCTTTTGCTTAATTCCTG
The DNA here is from genome assembly GCA_900299285.1 of Anabaena sp. 54. Lineage (GTDB taxonomy): Bacteria > Cyanobacteriota > Cyanobacteriia > Cyanobacteriales > Nostocaceae > Dolichospermum. The sequence continues at coordinate 13,319 of OMJF01000234.1, forward strand.
ATCAATCCAATGTTGTAGAATTGGATTTACTAACTCAGGAGATTCATCTTGAGGACAATGGCCTACACCTTCTAAAGGAATAAACTTTTGAACTTGGGGAAAATTGGCTAACTCTCTACCTAAATTAATAGGTTCCCAAGGGTCAGCCGTTCCCCATAAAATAATTACTGGACAAGATATTATAGATAATAAATCCTCCGGTAAAGGACCACTGGAATAAGCAGTAAAAGCCAAAAATACAGCCGCAGCCCCAGGATCTTTTGCCGGTGTCATTAAAATATCTACTAACTCATCTGTTACTGTTTCCCTCTGAGCATAAGCTTGTAAAAGAATATTTTTAACTGTCCTTGGTTGAGCTAATTGACTAAAAAAGAAATTACCTACCGATTTAATCGCTAAAAAGTTTTGTAAAATTGGCGCACCAAAACGTTTTATCCAAGGTAAACCTAGACGTTTACGATCATGTAATAACCGCAAAGAACAGTTAATTAAAGCAGTTCCCAAAGCCATATTTGGGTCAATTACCGCCGCTTGCATAGCAACAATACAACCGATAGAATTTCCCACTAGAAACGCAGGTTCACCAATTACTTCCCGGCAAAAATCAGCTACCTGTTGTCCCCAGGTTTCTAATGTGTAGGTAATTTTTTCTCCCGGCTTGGGTTTAGCCGAACCACCAAAACCAATTAAATCAATGGCATAAACCCGACAGGTTACAGCTAAAGCGGGAATATTTTTGCGCCAATGTAACCAAGAAGCGCCAAAACCATGAATCAGGATAATAGCAGGTCCTGTAGTTCCTTGGGTTTGGTAACAAATGGGGAAACCTTGCCAAAGCCAGGTTTTTGGGGAAGTAAGTCCGTTTGTAGAAATTGTCATAGAAAATGTAGATTTAGATAAGAAACAAGGTAACTAGACACAGATAGCCACTGTACTGCTATCTTAAATTGGAGGCAATTGCAACTTTTTTGATAAAGCGGAACTTCATGGGAACGAATTACCGACGGGTTTTACTTAAACTGAGCGGTGAAGCCTTAATGGGCAACTTAGGCTATGGCATTGACCCGCAGGTGGTCGAGGAAATAGCTAAGGAAATAGGAGAGGTGATAGCCACCGGTGTTCAGATTGCCATCGTTGTTGGTGGTGGTAATATTTTTAGAGGTGTTAAAGCCGCCTCAGCAGGTATGGATCGGGCTACTGCTGATTATATCGGCATGATTGCCACGGTAATGAACGCCATGACCCTGCAAGATTCCCTCGAACGAATGGGAATACAGACAAGGGTTCAAACGGCCATTGCTATGCAAGAACTAGCAGAACCATATATTCGACGACGTGCTATCCGTCATTTAGAAAAAGGTCGGGTGGTAATTTTTGGCGCTGGTTCGGGTAATCCCTTTTTTACTACAGATACCACTGCAGCTTTAAGAGCAGCAGAAATTGAAGCAGAAGTGATTTTCAAAGCTACCAAGGTAGACGGCATTTACGATGCTGACCCTAAATTGTATCCTGAAGCCAAGCGTTTTACTACTCTTACCTACGCCCACGTTTTGGCTAAAGATTTGCGAGTCATGGATAGTACCGCAATTGCCCTATGTAAAGAAAATAATCTCCCCATTTTAGTATTTGACTTAACGGTGCGAGGTAATATCCACCGAGCAGTTATGGGAGAATCTATTGGCACTCTTGTGGGAGGTTCTTGTGAAATTAACTGAAGCTGAAAGTACAATGCAGAAAACCGTTGAGTCCACTCAACGATCTTTCAATACCATTCGCACTGGTCGCGCTAACGCAAGTTTATTAGATAAGGTACAAGTGGACTATTACGGTACACCAACGTCCTTAAAATCTCTGTCAAACATTAGCACACCTGATGCTTCCACTGTCCTGATTCAGCCCTACGATAAGAAGACCTTAAATCTGATTGAAAAAGCCATTTCTTTGTCAGATGTGGGTTTAACTCCCAGTAATGACGGTATGGTGATCCGCCTGAATATTCCCCCGTTAACAACTGACCGCCGTAAAGAATTTGTCAAACTCGCCGCTAAATATGCGGAAGAAGGTCGTGTAGCAATTCGTAATATCCGACGGGATGCTATTGATGTCATTCGCAAACAGGAAAAAAACGCTGAAATCCCTGAAGATGAAGCACGGGATCAACAAGACAAACTTCAAAAACTAACCAACAAGTATACTGACAAAATAGACGAACTGCTGGCTGAAAAGGAAAAGGACATCTCAACCGTCTAAGAGGAAGTTTTTAAATTGAATAGCGAATATAATTCGCTACTTTACAACTAAAGTCCTACTTGAGTGTGACTGACGGAAAACGAAGGTTTATAAACCCACCATAAAGTGGGTTTTTCCGTATAAACGCGATTTATAACCCAAATATTTGATATTGATTTAGACTTTTGTTTTCATCCCCTCAGTTGATAAGAGGTGAGAAATTAAAGGCTTTTATCCATTGAAAATTTATCTAATTTAAAATTTATCTAAAATTGTGGTGCGGGCATGTTGCCCACTAGAATCATACAAACTAAATAAAGTGCAGCTTATATTCACTTTATATTCACTAAAAATTTATAAAAAATCATAATCCCTTATATATACTGGAAAATAAACTAATTAAAATCAAATTAAAAAATTAGCCATCATGTACGACTGCATAATTGTCGGGGCTGGACCTGCCGGTGGCACAGCCGCTTACCATCTAGCCAAAAAGGGTCGCTCAGTCTTAGTCTTAGAAAAGGAATCCTTGCCTAGATATAAGCCTTGTGGTGGTGGTGTCTCACCAGTAATTGCTCAATGGTTCGACTTTGACTTTAACCCCGCAATTTCCGCCAAGGTAGACTCTTTGCGCTTTACCTGGAAATTAGGTGATCCTGTGGAAGCAAAAATAGATATTAAAGAACCTGTATGGATGGTACGCAGGGAAATTTTTGACCACTTCTTAATCCAACAAGCTCAAAACCAAGGCGCTGAACTACAAGATAATACAGAAGTCAAAGGTATTGAATTTAAAAACGATTCTTGGCAAGTCACTACAGCCACAGGAATAGTCACGGGTCGTTATCTGATAGCCGCCGACGGTGCAAAGGGTCCAATGGCTAAATGGCTCGGTTTTAAAGACCGTAAACGTCGTCTAGCTGGCGCATTAGAAGCTGAAGTCACAGCCAATGTCCCCAATAAAAACATGGCTCACTTTGAGTTTGGTTTAATCAAAAATGGCTATATCTGGAATTTCCCCAAAGATGACGGTTATTCCATTGGTGTGGGTACATTTATCGGTAGCGAACCCCAAGACTTTAAGAAAATTTTGGATGAATACGCCCAATCTTTTGATATAGATGTCAAAAATAGTAAACAGTACGGTCATGCCATCTGTCTTTGGGATGGTGACCAAAAGTTACACACCCAAAACGCAGTTTTAGCAGGAGAAGCAGCTTGTGTAGTTGACCCTTTTACCGCAGAAGGTATTCGTCCCTCTATTTTTAGCGGTGTCCTAGCAGCAGGATTTATTCACGATGCTTTAAGTGGTGATGCCAACGCTTTAGCAAATTATACCAATGCCCTTAACGAACAATGGGGAACTGATATGGCTTGGGCGCAAAAATTAGCTGGAGCATTTTATCGCTTCCCCGGTATTGGTTATAAAGTCGGTGTCAAACGCCCCTCCGGCGCTCAGATTATGGGTAAAATCCTCTGTGGTGAATTACGCTATGGTGATGTCGCTGGTCGCGCCTTGAAGCGATTAATTCCTGGTTTTTGATGTAGTAGGGGCAGGGGAGTAGGGTTTTCAAGTTTAGCAATTTCCTGCTGAGAAAGTAATTTTTTCGCAACTCTTACAGGTAGATGTTCAGCATTATTACGATTATTAATAGTAGTTACCAAACGCAAACTATATACTTCTTCCCCTGCCGTTTCTGAAGTTTCTTTATCTATGATTAAATAAACTTGATCTGGATAACTCTGTAATAATCTTACCTGTAAACATCCTTTTAAATCTCTTGCACTTTGGGATAAAGGACTATCATCTTTATTTCTTACTTCTGTACCAAAATTCTAGCATCAAGATTTTGAGCTACTCTTTCTAATGCTTGAGATGCTCTTAAATTAGCATTAAAATCAAAGTTTCTAAAACTTGCAGCTATAAACAAATCAACTTGTAAAATGTCTTACCCAAATATTGATAAATATATCACGTATTGAAATCCAAGAAAACAGAAGTGTTAAATCCTGCAATAAAACTTTACAGTGTTTAGTTTTTACCCAAGTAAAATCCCTTACTAACAGTAATTATACTAGTATTTTTTACAGTCAACCGTTATCATCATTTCCATCAGCAGATTCATCAATTACTGATAATTCTTGATGATGTTCCTGATCATGACCCCATTTATCTAAGACATCTTTAATTAAAACTTCTTGAACCCAAATTTTTGCCACAACGGTAAGAGGAAGTGCCAAAAATAATCCTAAAAATCCCAAAAATGTCACAAAGAATAATTGAGAAATTAGGGTGACAGCAGGGAGTAAAGATACTTGATGTGCCATGACCACAGGTGTGATAAAATTGCTCTCAACCTGTTGAATCACAAAGTAGAGAATGAAGACAGCCAGAGCCTTCCAGGGGTTATCTAATAGAGCGATCGCCATAGCTGGTAATACACTCATAGTTGGACCGAGATTAGGAATTAAATTCATAAATCCGGCTAATACTGCCAATGCCAATGCTGCTTTTACACCTAAAATTGACAATCCTAATAGACTCATTAATCCCACAACCGCGACAGCAATAATAGCCCCTGTGATCCATCCCTCTAACGATATTTCACACTGATTTAAAATCCCATTCACCCGCGAGCGATAAAATGAAGGAAATAGGCGGATAAATACTTTTCGGTAATCGTGAGGATTAGCTAAAAACATTCCCGTTAAAACTAATACTAATAAAATTTTCAGAACAACTTCTAAAGATCCAGAGACAAAAGCAAAAGAGTTACCTAATAGGCGATTAAATAGCGGTTGTGCTTGTTCAATTAAACTATTCAAATCAGGTATGTAAGGTAACAATTGTGGAGGGATATAAGTTCTGCGTTCATCAATCCAAGTATTAAAACGTTCAAAACCTTGAGGAACTCTATAGGTGAGTTCATGAAATTGCTGGACAAACGGTGGTACAATTAACCAGAAAAAACAAACCACACCAACCCAGAAAATCGCCACAGCCAATAAAACAGCTAATCCTCGTTTGATTCCCAAGCCTTGGAAACGTCGAGCTAGACGATTTAAAGTCGTTGCTAACACCACAGCGGCAAATATTAGTAGCAAAACCTCACGAAGTTGCCACAATATATATAAGGATATAACTAAGGCAATTATACCTATCCATTGACCAATGTTCACAAACGAGACTCCCAGCTTAGTAAAATGCTTTTTGATGTCAATGCCGTTAGGTTAGCTGATTTTCACAACACCACTTATATTTTTTTTGTTAATTTTACTTTTGTCTTGGTACTCGCCACAATAGAACAGTTGCCATAATCATAGTTGGTGATAAAACCATAATTAGCACATTTGTCGCCGTGGCTCGAATCCATAGAAACGGAGCAGCATATTTAATTAATAGCGAGAGCAAAGCCGAAAATAATAGCAGTTTCAACAAAAATCTCATCGCCTGCGGGGCGTAGCCGTGTTGATTTTCCATAACAGTGCGGCAAAATACATGATTTTATAGGGTATCTACTAATTTAAACCTTACCATCCAGTTTCTACAATAGTTATTAAATTTGCTTTATGTGGAGTATTTGCCTTGTTATTAAGTTGATATGTGTTATTTGTCCTTTGTCAGTTGTCAGTTGTTAAAAATAAAGTAACCACAGCAAAGCCTGGATTGATTGTGAAGGCGGTACAGGTGTAAAATTCAAAGAAATGTGTTGGAGTAAATATCACAAATCCGTAGATTTTGTCCTGATTGTATTAATTAGGAGCAGAAATAAGCGAGCAACGCATTACCTATATCAACCATCATCTTTTTCCGTCATGGTGCTGATTTTTCAAAAAAATTCCCATTCAAATAGACATACCTTAAGAGCCTTAAATCAGCCACTGTTGACAGGTAAATCTTTACGGTTTATGGCTTGTATATTAGCCTTATTCATCTTATGGGGGTATAAAACTGTACAAAATCAGTTTGTACAACCACAAGCAATATTAGTTCTAGGCGGTTCTACTCGCCTGTTAGAAAGGGAAAAGTTTACAGCTAAATTAGCGCATCAACATCCAAATATACCGATTTGGATATCTGGAGGCAGTCCACCTCAGCATACCAAAAAAATATTTGCTAATGCAGGAGTTGATCTTCGTCGTTTAAATTTAGATTATGAAGCTGTAGACACAGTTACTAATTTTACCACTTTAGTAGATGAATTACAATCTCGTGGTATAAAAAGTGTTTATTTAATCACGTCTGACTTTCATATGCTTCGTGCTTGCGTAATTGGTGAAATTGTTTTAGGTAGTCGAGGCATAAATTTTAAACCCGTATCAGTTCCTTCAAAAAATTCACCAGAACCCATTGAAAAATCTATTCGGGATGGCGCTAGGGCAGTGATTTGGCTAGCTACAGGTTACACAGGTGCTAATCATGCTAAAAATAAACCAATCCAAAAAAGCTAACCATTGACATAAATCTGAGGATGAAGTTTATTCTGTATAAGAATTTGTTAACACCAAGTTCAACCAACGGGAAATAGCACATCACAGGACTTAACGTAGGTATAATATTCTAGATTGTAGTCAGGACTTTAGTTTGGTTGTGGAGACGTTACAGAAATAAGATCAGGGCTAAAGCCCTGACTAAAAACAAATGATATGATATGATTTTGTGGAACTTGCGTAAGTCCTGCATCAGAACAAAATTAAAAATTCCAAATTTTCGATAGTTTCCAATTCCCAATATTACCACAATTTGATACCCTAGCTTAAACAGTTTTGAGAAAAGTTAAAGCGTGGAAATTCAACTTGGACGGGGAAAATTGGCTCGTCGAGCCTATGGAATTGATGAAATTGCTTTAGTCCCTGGTAACAGAACACTCGATCCGAGTTTAGCTGATACTAAATGGAAAATCGGCAATATTGAGCGAGAAATCCCCATTATTGCCAGTGCAATGGATGGTGTGGTTGATGTGAAAATGGCTGTTCGTTTGTCCCAGTTGGGGGCATTGGGAGTAATTAATTTAGAGGGTATCCAAACTCGTTATGCTGATCCCGAACCGATTTTAGATCGGATTGCCTCCGTGGGCAAAGACGAATTTGTGAGCCTGATGCAAGAACTATATGCCGAACCAATAAAGCCGGAATTAATTGAAAAACGTATTCAGGAAATTAAACAACAAGGTGGTATGGCGGCGGTTAGTGCAACTCCAGTAGGTGCAAGTAAATATGGTGCTGTAGCAGCATCTTCAGGGGCAGACTTATTTTTTATCCAAGCTACAGTAGTTTCTACTGATCATCTATCGCCAGAATCTGTTACTCCCCTGAATTTAGGGGAATTTTGCCGCTCTATGCCCATTCCCGTGGCCTTGGGGAATTGCGTTACTTATGAAGTGACACTGGAATTAATGAAAGCTGGTGCAGCAGCAGTATTAGTGGGGATTGGACCTGGTGCAGCTTGTACCTCTCGCGGAGTCCTGGGGGTGGGTGTACCTCAAGCTACTGCGATCGCTGATTGTACAGCCGCTAGAGACGATTATTACCAAGAAACCGGAAAATATATTCCTATCATCGCTGATGGTGGTTTAATCACTGGTGGAGACATTTGTAAATGTATCGCCTGTGGTGCGGACGGTGTGATGATTGGTTCTCCCTTTGCTAGAGCCGCAGAAGCCCCTGGAAGGGGTTATCATTGGGGCATGGCAACTCCTAGCCCCGTATTGCCCCGTGGGACTCGGATTCGCGTTGGTACTACCGGAACTCTAGAACAAATACTCACAGGCCCTGCTGGCTTAGATGACGGTACTCATAACCTTTTAGGAGCTTTAAAAACCAGCATGGGAACTTTGGGCGCTAAAAACATTAAAGAAATGCAGCAAGTTGAAGTCGTCATTGCTCCTTCTCTACTAACCGAAGGCAAAGTTTACCAAAAAGCCCAACAGTTAGGCATGGGTAAATAACTCGTTCATGTCATTGGTTAGTGGTCATTGGTCATTAGTCGAGAGTTTTCTGCTCACAAAAGACAACGGACAACTGACCACTAACAACGGACAATTGACAACAACTTTGAGAATGACTGGAAAAATTACATATCTAGCCTACAATAGAAGTGGCGGAGACAAATGTTTCCGTTCACTCCTCACACCACATTCCGCCCGGACTATTGTTCGGGCGGTTCCTTATATTGGACATGAATTTTCTAATTTCTTTGCAAATACTCATCCTTAAACCCTAAGAGAAGGTTTTTGCTGTGGTAGAATTTTCACCAAGCTCGGAAATATCTTATGTAAAGGTTTTTAAGTATGTCAACAGCAGCACCAGTTACAGATGCTACGTTTAAGCAAGAAGTCCTCGACAGCGAAGTACCCGTATTAGTTGACTTTTGGGCTCCTTGGTGTGGTCCATGCCGCATGGTAGCCCCTGTTGTCGAAGAAATTGCCGCTCAGTACGAAGGAAAATTAAAAGTTGTCAAGGTTAATACTGATGAAAATCCTCAGATTGCTAGTCAGTATGGTATTCGCAGTATTCCCACATTAATGATTTTCAAAGGTGGAGAAAAAGTAGATATGGTGGTCGGTGCTGTACCTAAAACCACTTTAGCCAACACTTTGGAAAAGTATCTTTGAAGCTCAATAAGTAACAAAATTCTCTTGGGTTATTCATTGACACGACTAATTACAGACCGAAAATGGTGCTTACAGAAAAAGCTTGGTGTTAGTACCACTTTCGGACATTTTTGTGATGATTGTTAGTTCCATAAAACTTAGTTACTGAGAAACCTATATTGTAATAATTACAGCCAATATGGGAAATATCATGTAAAATAACGTAAGTTACTAGTACAGCAAGGCATTCAAAAAGCAAATTACATAAGTCTTTTAGGGATTTTTAGTTATTGTTAGTTGATTTATGCCGCAGTGTGCTAGTAACTTGAGTTAAAATATAACGCCATTATTACGGCAGTACGTATGACCTCGGAAGCGTCTTTTTCTTCATTAGATTCTCTGCAAGCGGATATTGCTGAACTAATAGGCCGTTTACCAACACTAAAACATCGGCAATTTATTCAGCAGTCCCTATCTATAATTTTGCGTCTTGCGGATAGTGACATTGAACGTCTTGACTGGAAAATACTATCTGCTGCTTTAGTAGATATGGAACGTGGTTTTCAGTTATTTTATAACTACCGACATATCCGTAAAATTACTATTTTTGGTTCTGCTCGTCTCACACCAGAAACACCAGCATACCAAATGGCCGTTGCATTTAGTCGCGCTGTTTCCCAATTAGGATTTATGATTATAACTGGTGGTGGTGGTGGAATTATGCAGGCTGGTCAGGAAGGCGCTGGCAGAGACAATTCCTTTGGTTTAAATATTCAATTACCTTTTGAACAACAACCTAACCCTGTCATTCACGGTGATACTAAACTAATTAACTTTAAATATTTCTTTACCCGCAAATTATTTCTTTTAAAAGAAAGTGATGCTGTGGCTTTGTTTCCCGGTGGTTTTGGGACTCAAGACGAGGCTTTTGAATGTATGACATTAAGCCAAACTGGTAAATTTGGTCCAGTTCCTTTAGTATTAATTGATCAACCGGGAGGTGATTATTGGCGCTCCTGGAGTCAGTATATTGATGAGAAATTGGTAAAGACAGGGCTTGTTAGTCCTGATGATCCTAGTTTATACACAATTACAGATAATCTAGAAGTTGCTTGTCATGCTATTACTAGTTTTTACCAAGTTTATCATTCTAGTCGTTATGTTGGTGATCAGTTAGTTATCCGGTTACGAGAAGATCTATCAGATGATCAGGTGGAAGCACTTAATACTAACTTTAGTGATATTCTGGTAACAGGTAAAATCGCTAAAAGTCAAGCATTACCGCAAGAAGGACAAGATGAAACATCTGATTTGCCTCGCTTAGTTTTATATTTCAATCAACGAGATTTAGGGCGTTTATATCAAATGATTGGGGTAATTAATCAGGTGGGAATTCCTACTCCAGAAGAAGTAGCACATCCAGAAAGGAAATAGACTACAGGCATCTATTAATTAGTCAAAATATGGCAGCAAATAGGAAATCAACAAAAAAGGTGAACTGATATTATGTAACTTAATTGACACGAAGATATGTAATAATACTAATTATGATGACTCAATACTGATCAATATAATCAGGCTTGTATATTAGTAGATGTGATTAGGAATTAGGAACTACCACGATTTTTACATCCCACGCAAAGGCGCGAAGGCGCGAAGGAATACAGGAAGAAGAAAATAACCCACTAGTCAAAATACGGGATATTTTATCTTATACCTGGCGTGGGGTATGACCTTAGTAAATTACTTAATGATTCACAAAAAAAATAAAATAAAGGAATTTAACTATGCTGGAATTATTAGGATCAGGTTTGTTTTCTCTGTGGCTAGAAATGGCTAAGGTACAAATTCAACCTCTAGAAGCCTTGAGTGTACTGACTTGGCAAGGTAGCCCTAGCTTCATTCTTGTCCCTGATCCTAGCCCGGCCGGAGCTATAACCGTGCAAGAATATCTCAAGGGTTTAATTACATCAAAATTAATTGACCAAAATCTCGTGTCCTCTCAGGGAATTTGGTTACAGTCGGGACCGATGTTAATGGCTAATCATCAAGGTACTACACCTTTACCAGCTGCTTCTTTAACTAAAATTGCTACTTCCTTAGCGGCTTTAAAAACTTGGGGACCAAATCACCAGTTTCAGACTTTAGTGAGTAGCACAGGACCTGTGGTAAATGGGGTGGTACAGGGCGATTTAGTGATTACTGGTACTGGTGATCCTATGTTTGTTGGGGAAGAAGCGATCGCCCTGGGAAATAGTCTGAATAAAATAGGTATTAAGCAGGTAAAGGGAAATTTAATCATTACTGGTGCTTTGGCGATGAATTTCCAACGCAATCCATTACTCGCTGGTCAATTACTTAAACAAGCAATAAATCACCGTACTTGGTCTCGTTCTGTGGTTTTCCAATATTCTGTGATGCCCAAGGGAACACCTAAACCCCAAGTTATTATTACTGGTAATATCAAGGTAGATCCTCAACCGAAAGTGGGACAAACTTTACTGGTACGTCATCTTTCCTTACCTTTGTCAAAAATAATCAAGGAAATGAATGTTTTTAGTAATAATGACATTGCGGAAATGTTGGCTGAATCTGTGGGAGGTGCTGATGTAGTTAGCGCCACAGCAGCCCAACTTGCTGGAGTCTCTAAGTCAGAAATTCTCCTGATTAATGGTTCTGGTTTGGGTAAGGAAAATCGCATTTCTCCCAGAGCCGTTTGTGCTATGTTTATGGCATTGCAACGGGAAGCTAGTTCTTACCAGTTGACTTTAGCTGATTTATTTCCTACTTCGGGTCTGGATAACCGAGGTACAATACACTCTCGACATATGCCCAAGGCAACCGTGATGAAAACCGGTACTCTTAATGATGTTAGTGCTTTAGCAGGAGTTTTACCTACACGCGATCGCGGTTTGGTTTGGTTTACAATTATTAACCGTGGTGGAAATATATCCGCTTTTCGGGCTGAACAAGATAAACTTCTCCAAAATTTAGAAAAAGAATTAGAAGTATCTACGGATATTCCCCTCACCCTTGTCCCTCCCAAAGATAATTCTTTACCAAATTTTGGTGCAGCTAATCGCAATCAGATTTTGTACAGAGGTTAGTTCTTCTGCTATGGGGACAATCAACTATATTAATGCAAACCTTATCTAAGGTAGTAATTTCCCACTCATGAGGAATCATACCTAAAGGCGATCGCTTGAATTTATGAGTTGTGCGATCGCGCAGTTGACCATTTTCATCTATCCCGCGAGTCAGGAGGTCTTGCATTAACGCGGTTTTAATTCTTTTATACTTGGCTATCAGTGTTTCAGTCGCAAAGCAATGGAACGAAACCCAACTAAATTACGAGAATGTTGGGTTTCACTGGGTTCTACCCAACCTACAATTATGGTTACTGTTTAGATAATAAAATCATGGTTGTGCAAAAAATAAATTTTCAAATAAATTATTTTGATTCCATATCTATCTTCTTCTTGTTTAGCCCTAAGATAATCAGCCATTTTAGTTTTATAATTAACCGACAGATCAGCATCACCATTAAAACATCCAACTAAACCAAGTTCTTGAAATATTTGTAATGGTGGCTTATTAGTAGCGTTAACTTGTTGTATCTATTTTCAGGTGAGAACAGGAAAATGATTTGTTTTTTAAATTTACACCCTAGCTATTGTCACAATTTCTAACTGATCTTGATATTTACCCTGGCGAGTTTCATAATTAACAGCACAGGGTTCACCCTCTAAAAATAGCAATTGTACTACACCTTCATTAGCATAAATACGACAGTCAGCACTGGAAGAATTGGAAAATTCTAAGGTAAGATGACCCCTCCATGCTGCTTCAGCGGGTGTTAAATTTGCTATTATACCACATCTAGCATAAGTAGAATTATGCACAATTATGTCATTAGCAAGAAAATTTTCTAAACCAGGTACAGAAATATCATAAACTTCTTCCATTCCTGCACATTCTATAGATTTAATTTCGTCCCAAAGTATATGATCATGAATTTGTAGTCTAGACTTTGTTGCTAAGAGAATAGAATACATTTTTTCTTCAAATCTTCTTTGTTTAATTGAATCAGGTAAAAAGCCTATTTCATGAAAGAATTTCCAAACCGCCTCGGATGATTGAAAAGCCAAAACATAAGCATTACGACCATTTGCTGGCTTCCTAACTCTAATTTGGCTGGGAATACCAAATCTTAATAATAAATGATGAACGTCACGAATCAGACGTTCACTGATAGAGCAATATTCAACCGCTAAAGTTGGTTTTGCTCTTGTAGATTCTCCCACTAAATAAACACTACCATCACCAGAAAATAAAGCACGGAGAAAAGCTGCTACTACTACTTTTGGCGCTGTAAATACTCGTTGAGGAACAAATTTTCCTAATGCTCCTACATTCAAACCATAAGATTGTAACCATAGATTAGCTCTATTATGAGTTACTACACCACCTCTACCAGCTTGATTCACTAAACGATAACCAAAATCTTTACCTTTATAAGTCACTTCTTGATAAAGAACTGTTTTAACACAGTTTTTTAAAGTATTGACTAGCACTTCATCCTCAGATGTAAAGCATGGACTACTACCAGGAGTATGACATTGACCTTCAGAAATCATTAAACCTAGTAATGTTGCTTCATCAATAGTTAAATCTCCATTACCAAATATTGGTATAGATTTAGGAGTAGCTATTTTAACTCCTGAAGTTAATTCTTCTAAAGGTTTCCATCCTGTCTCTGTCAAAAAAGGATGATTTGAAGTAGCTTGAATAACCGCACCTTTTTTAGTTGTCACTTGATAAATCGGCTTTACTCCTTGTGGTATAACAGCCGTAGCAGCAGTTTTAATAATCCCTTTTTCTTCGCTATAACTTGCTGTTTGTCCACCTGCAAATTCCTTAATTGGTAAATATGCTCCTGTAGCTGCATCAACAATTTTTGTATCTCCTGTCAAACATTTACCGATACAAATTACTGTAATATTCGCCGGAACTTGTAGCTTTTCTAAAGCTACACCCAAACCATAGGAATGAGCGGGTAAGATAAAATAGCTACCACTTTCATTTGTATGTAACTGGGTGGACTCTAGATTTTGGGGATTAAAATTTTTAGGGTCAATGACAGTACCAGGAATGTGGCGAAAAATCCGAAATTCAGATGCAGAAAGACGGATATCATAGCCATAGGAAGAAAGTCCGTAACTAATTACAGGTTGGGGAATCTGAGATGGATCAGGTTGCAACTTACGAATTAAACTAGACTCAAAAGGCGAAATCATGCCTTTTTCAGCCATTTTGGTAATCCAGATGTCGTTTTTAATCACAAGTTAAGAGAAAATTGAAACTAATTTATGAGAATATTTTAATACTTAAGGTTGATGAGAGCGACGAATTTCTGTAATTTGATCTGCTATATCTAAAAGAGACTTGGGCATTTGAGAACCTGTAAGAATAATATCAAGATGAGGGGGACGGTGAGCAAGAAAATCTAAAACCTCAGATTCAGGAATTAAACCGAAATTAACCGCTAAATTCAACTCATCTAATACTAGTAAAGAATACTTACCTTCATTAACTACCTTTTGGGTATATTGCCAAAGTTCTTGTAAAGCTTGATTTTCCCCTTCGTCCAAATCTGAATTATCAATATAACGAGGCAAATCACAGCGAATCCAATCTAAGTTTTGTCCCATTTTAATGGGTCGTTCATGTCCTTGACGGATACCACCTTTAAGAAACTGAACTATTAATACTGGTGTACCTTGTCCAGCAATTCTCAGCACCTGTGCCATGACGCTGGTAAAAAAGCTACGTTGAGAACTGGTAAAAACTTGCACTAATCCTGCTACGGAATATGGTAAACTGAGAGTAGAATTTGAAGCTGGAATTTCTAATTGGGCAACCATAGGACAAAGTTGAAAACCTGGCTATAAAATGGTGTTACTAAAATGGTGTTACTAAATTGAGGTATAAAAGTCAAAAATTGCATTGCTCAAATTTTTACCCTTTGCGCCTTTGCGCCTGGGAGTGAGAAAGATTCATCCTTAAATTCATTGAAGCCAATTTAATAATTTACGGGTCAATTGATAGCAAAACACATAATCATCCTACAGCAATATTTAGAACTCTGATAACAAAATATTCTGACTTGATGCGGTTAATATGTATAAGGCAGTGCAAAAATTAAAAAGGCAATTGTAATGGCTTGGCAACGTCCTGACGGGAGAAAACCCAGCGAACTCCGTCCCCATAGTTTTTATCCCAATTTCACCCGCTTTGCCCCTGGTTCTGTTTTGGCTAAATGTGGTGATACTCAAGTTCTTTGTACCGTGAGTGTGGCTGAAGGAGTACCTAAATTTTTGGCGGGAACTGGTCAAGGTTGGTTGACGGCAGAGTATAGAATGTTGCCATCAGCTACTCAAAAACGCCAGGAACGGGAATTAATGAAATTGTCGGGGAGAACCCAGGAAATTCAACGTTTAATTGGCAGAAGTTTAAGGGCAGCCTTAGATTTTGAGGTTTTAGGAGAACGGACGCTAATGGTGGATACAGACGTATTACAAGCGGACGCAGGAACGAGGACAATGGCAATTACAGGGGGTTTTGTAGCTTTGGCCCATGCTATATCTCAATTATTGCAGCAAGGGGTGTTAGAGCGATCGCCTTTATGTGGACAAATAGCAGCGGTTTCTGTAGGCTTATTACAAGGTGAACCATATTTGGATTTGAACTATATTGAGGATGTGTCCGCAGAGGTGGATTTTAATGTAGTTATGAATCATAAAATGCAAATTATTGAAGTTCAGGGAACAGCGGAGTCAGGAAGTTTTAGTCGTCAACAATTGAATCAAATTTTAGATTTTTCTGAACAAGGAATTCAGCAATTATTAACTGCTCAAAGAAATGCAATTAGTGATTGGAATACCTTATTCATAGAAAATTAAAAGAGAAAACTAAATTGTCATAATTCCCAATTTCAAAAATTCAATTACTTTCAATTAGTGGGCGTAAACTTGCAACCAAAAAGAAATTTAGAGCAATCTTGGTTAATTCGGTGTTTGTCAGCATTTCTGTTGTTAGGTCAGATTTTAATACATTTTCTGCGCGGAAAAACCTATTATCGCAAGATATTAGAACATACAGTAACAGCAGGACCTGGTGCAATTTCCCCAGTGTTATTAGTCAGTGGTTTTGCGGGGATGATTTTCACTATTCAAACTGCTAGGGAATTAGTGAGATTTGGGGCTGTAAATACTGTTGGCGGTGCATTTGCTTTAGCATTTTGTCGGGAATTAGCACCAATTTTAACTGCTAGTATTATCGCCGGACAAGTTGGTTCAGCTTTTGCGGCAGAATTGGGAGCAATGCGAGTAACAGAACAAATTGACGCTTTATATATACTCAGAACAGACCCTATTGATTATTTAGTTTTACCTAGAGTTATTGCTTGCTGTTTAATAATGCCTATAATGATGATTTTTGCCTTAATTGTAGGTATTATGGGTGGTACTTTTGCAGCTATGCAGTTTTATCAAGTTGTTCCCGAAACATTTTTAGAATCAGTGCGAGAGTTTTTAGTACCATCAGATATTTTTATTATCTTACTTAAAGGGTTAATTTTTGGCACTATAGTTGCTGTGAATGGTTGTAATTGGGGACTGACAACTCAAGGGGGAGCAAAGGAAGTGGGAGAGTCAGCAACTACCGCTGTTGTTACTACTTGGGTGGCAATTTTTATTATGGATTTTATATTGGCGTTACTATTGTTTGAGCAGCCTGTATTTTAAAGGGAACAGGGAACAGGGAACAGGGGACAGGGGACAGGGGACAGAGGACAGGGAACAGGGGACAGGGGACAGGTTTTGGGCAACTTTACTTTTCGTTACTTGTGTCGGTTTTTTTCCGTTCACCTACTTGTACTCTTCGACTTATTCTGCCAATTTTTCAAACAATTTCGCCAACATGACGTTAGAAAATATAAAACCATCGGTATCGTTAAAGCGTAACCTATCTTCAACAATTTTTACCCACCCTCGGTCAAAGTATGGTTGCAAACAGCTTTGAATTTTCTCAACTTGATCATTACCAAATTTAGCGGCTAGGGAATTTAAACTCACACCTTCCGCTAACCGTAGTCCTAGCATTAAAGTTTCTAATAAAATATCATTCACACAAGTGACTGGAGAATCCAAGACAGCACCATGGTGTAACCATTGGTAATATTCCTGAGTTTTGCGGGGACGGGTAAAGCGTTTACCTTGAGTATAACTGGCAGCACCCATACCAAAGCCATAATAGGGACGATTTTCCCAGTAGACTCGATTATGTTGACATTGATGTCCTGGTTGGGCATAATTAGAAATTTCGTAATGTTCATAACCGGCCTGTGTTAACATTTTATGCCCTAGATGATACATTTTAACTGTGGTTTCATCTGTGGGTAGGGGATGATCTCCCGGCCGATAATAACGGTTGAAGACTGTCCCCGGTTCAATGGTAAGATCATAAACGGAAATGTGGGTTGGTGCGGCTGCAATAGCTTGAGTTAAAGAATCTTGCCATGATTCTAAACTCTGGTGCGGTAAGCCGGAAATTAAGTCTAAGCTAAATTCGGGAATCTCGACTTTATGGATTAACTCTATAGCTGTGATGATATCTACAAGTGTATGCGATCGCCCTGCGGTTTTCAACAATTCTGCCTGGAAAGCTTGTACACCCAAACTTACCCGATTTACTCCTAAGCTGCAATAACCAGCGATATGTGCTAAATCAAAGGTTCCTGGATCGATTTCTATGGAAATTTCTGCCCTAGATGTGATTCCAAACCGCTTTTCTAAGGTTGTTAATATAAATTGTAACTGTTGTGTTGATAACAGCGAAGGAGTACCACCGCCAAAAAAAATTGTTTCTAAAGGTTGACCATAAACTGGCGCAGTTCTGATTTCTTGACATAAAACTTCAACATATTCACTAATTGTCCCAGAATTTTCACCCCGCGAGCGATCGCCTACCACAAATACGGGAAAATCACAATAATAACACCGTCGCCGACAAAAGGGAATATGTACATAAGCAGAACTAGGAATCTCCCAATCAGTATTTTGTTGAGTCATTCTTTTAAAAATTCTGAGGTGAATGTGATTTGAATATTAAAAATCATGAAAATGAGGAGTTTGTTGCCAAAAATTTGGCCTTTTTGCCTAAAAATAAAAATAATATGGAGTTAAAACTCTTTAGTTATAATGTTGGCATATTTCCTCCGTCTGATCAGATAATATGATTTCATATTTCTGAATTTACCCAACAGGATAGAAGCAAACATACTTTACTTTATCAAATAAATACCGTTGTAGGAACACAACACCACCATGCTGGATGTCTTTATTATTCTCTCATTTATCTTAGCAGCGTCAGGGATAGGTTATTTCAGCACTGATCTACTCTCCCCAGGTACTCTCCATGGAGTTACGAATGTAGAGGCCTTACGCTTAGTTATAGCCGTCTTTGCTGCCATTATTGGCGGTGCTGTAGGGCTAAGTTTCCAAACTACATACCGTCGTTTAGAATCACAAGTCCGGGAAATGCCTCTGGAAGCGATTTTAACCCGGTCTATTGGCTTAATAATTGGGCTACTACTAGCTAACTTGATGTTAGCACCTCTATTTTTACTACCCATTCCTTCAGATTTTAGCTTTATTAAACCCCTTGTAGCTGTTGTTGGCAGTATTATCCTCTCTGTTACAGGCATGAACTTGGCCGATACCCATGGACGGGGTTTGTTAAGGTTAATTAACCCCAATACTGTGGAAACTATGGTAGTAGAAGGAACTCTTAAACCTGCTAATACCAAAGTTTTAGATACTAGCTGCATTATAGATGGTCGCATTGAAACACTTCTAGAAACAGGATTTTTAGAAGGGCGAATTCTTGTTCCCCAATTTGTTTTACAGGAGTTACAACAAGTAGCTGATGCTACCAAAGACCAAAAACGGGTCAGGGGCAGAAGAGGACTAGAAATTCTCAACCGCATTCGAGAAACTTACCCAGAACGTATTTTAATTAACCCTGTAGATTATGAGGACACTCCTACTGTTGATGCTAAATTAGTCCGTTTTGCTCAGGAAATTAATGGGACATTACTCACTAATGATTATAACTTATCAAAAGTTGCTAGTGTACAAAAAGTCCCGGTTTTGAATATTAATGACTTAGTAAATGCCGTCAGACCAACTTATTTACCTGGTGATAATCTTGATTTGAAAATTCTCAAAGAAGGTAAAGAACCAAGTCAAGGAATTGGCTATTTAGATGATGGTACAATGGTGGTAGTGGAAGAAGGCAGTCCTTACGTGGGTGGTGAATTACGGGTAGTAGTCACCAGCGCTTTACAAACTTCCGCCGGGAGGATGATTTTTGCCAAACCCCAAGCTTCTGCCTTAGCGTAAAGCATAAAGTAGCAATCGCCTCCACAAAACCATAAATAAATATAGTATGGTGCGTCAGACTGCATAAATCATGTAAGCTGACCCATCCTACATCATATTTACTCAAGCGATCGCTTTTCGGTTGGTTGAATAAACGAAACCCAGTATCAACCCCGATTATTCCATCTCTAAAAATTGTCTAACTGTCACAATAGCAATTTCTTGAAAAGGATTCAAAATTAACAAATCTTCATCTCCACTCACGATTAATTCTGCATTGCCATTAACAGCTAACTCTAAAAATTTATCATCCTTAGCATCTCGACAAGCAACAATAGTATCCCTAATTTCGATAAAATTTAATGATTCCGCCAACCAATCTAGAAAAAATTCTCTCTCAATTAGAGTAACATACTTTTCAAACTTTGGTCTGCTCAAAACGTCTATTATTTCTTGCCAAATCGCCTCAGACATCAAAATATTTCTCTCATGCCGAGCTTTATCTAAAGCTTGACGGGATTGGCTCTTTTTAAATAATAAAAGCACTAACAATAATATTGGTATCTAAGACATATTTAGGAAGATTATTTATTCAGAATTGTCTCCAAAATTTCTGGTGTCAAGCCCCTGGAAACTGCTCTATCACTAATTTCATCCATCAATTTACCAAGAAAATCAACTTCCTCATTCAGATCCTCTCGTAAAAATAAACTAACAAGCGCCGCCAAAGATTGCTTTTTCCGTTCTGTTGCTTTTTGATAGGCTTGAGCAACCTTAGGACTCACTTTGATTGTAATTTCTTCACTAATCTGCATAGTTAAGACTTGTTGATAGTATTTATACTATTATATCGAAGCAGGGCGATCGCAAAGTTGTCAAAAATCGAGAAATGGGTTTGATATAGGTATAGAAAAATCATAAATTACGTGCTATTCTCCGTATTGGTAATAGTGATAAGCTGTTATGCACCTAAATTGTATAATCCTAAAATGGTTAACGGGACTTAAAGAAAAATCAAGCCCAAATAAAGCCAAAACTGGCTTTATGAGCGGCAAATACGTCACGATTGACAGTCAACCACTCGACAAATCGA
>OMJF01000235.1 GCA_900299285.1 Anabaena sp. 54
ATAGCTTATTTATCGGGTAGAATGCCTATTAAAGACTATGCTAGTGCTAGTTCTCCTGTAACGGGAACGATTACAGGCTAGTTTTGTTATACTTAGATATCCGACTTCTTGCAGAAGTCGGAGATGTCTATTAAGAAGTAAAGATCATCAATAAATCCTTATCCCTTAATATTATTAATTCAACCCCAAAACCTAAGCTCCTACAGCCTCCTTAGCAGCATACAATACCTCAGCCGAGATATCCTTAAACCCACGTTCACGAGCAAACTTTTCCGTATTTCGCTTCACTTTCCCCCGCACAAAACCAGGAATTTTATTCAATTCTGCTAAACCATCTTTTGTCCAATTCAAATCAGATTCTGCGGAAATTCCTTTAGTAATTACTTCCTTTGTATCGTGTCCACCAAAGATTTCTAAAAGGTGATCTTCCATTCCCAAAGTGAAGGAATTATAGATTAAATCTGTGATTTGATTTGTGCCTTCATAACCCATAAATGGTTTGTAACCAATGGGGAAATTCTGCACGTGAATAGGTGCAGCAATGACACCACAAGGGATATCCAAACGTTTACCTACATGGCGCTCCATTTGTGTACCAAATATAGCAGCAGGTTCAACGCGAGCGATCGCATCCCCAATTTCACCATGATCATCTGTAATTAATACTTCATCGCAATATTCACTCACCTGTTCCCTAAACCATTCAGCATCATACTTGCAATAAGTACCAGCCCACACCACATGAATCCCCATTTCCCGCGAGAGAATCTTTGTTAAAGCGGCCGCATGGGTATTATCACCGAAAACCACCGCTTTCTTCCCAGTCAAGTTCTGACAGTCAATAGAACGGGAAAACCAAGCAGCTTGGGATACGTGCAGAGTTTGTTCATTGATGAAGTCTTCGTAATTAACATCACTACCTTGGTCATTAATTACCTGCTGAATTTTGCGGATACATCTAGCAGTTTCCACAACACCCATGGGTGTAATATCTACATAAGGAGTGCCAAATTGTTCTTCTAAATATTTAGCTGTAGTTAACCCCAGTTCCCGATAAGGAACTAAGTTAAACCAAGCCTGGGGTATATTTTTCAACTCATGAACCGCAGCACCTTCAGGAATGACAATATTGACCTCAATTCCCAAATCAGCCATTAACCGTTTAAGTTCCGTACAGTCGTGGTTATTATGGAAACCAAGGGTAGAAACGCCGATAATGTTAACCGAGGGTTTAGCGGTTTTCTGTGTTGGTAATTCCCCTCGCTTCCGGGCTTTGTCAATGTAATATTGGACAATTTGTTGTAAAGTCCGGTCTGCGGCTTGTAGTTCATTGTAGCGGTAATGGTTGACATCTGCCAGCATTACGTCTCCTTTTGCTTCCAATTGCGCCCGTTCGACAAAGTTGTGTAAGTCTTCTTGCAAAATACTGGAAGTGCAGGTAGGAGTTAAGACAATTAAATCGGGGTGTTCTTCCGCGTCTTTGCGTGTAATATTATTTACTACTTTTTCTTGAGAACCACGGGCTAAAACGTTTCTATCAACGACGCTGGTTGTCACTGGAGTGAAATTTCTCTCCCGCGATAGCATGGAACGCATAACATTGAAGTAGTCATCACCCAGGGGCGCGTGCATAATTGCGTGAACGTTTTTAAAAGAACTAGCAATTCGCAAAGTACCAATGTGGGCTGGTCCTGCATACATCCAGTAAGCTAATTTCATCCGGTTTTCTCCCTTTGCAACTTAAAATTTCTATAAGTGCTTGATTATTAAATCGTTTCTGATTTTCTCAAATCTACCAGCTATGAACAAATAAGGTTTGTTACGAGGTTCTTTGGTGTGAAAGATGGTAAAACCTAGTTCCTGACTGGGTTATAGCTGCTATTTAAACAATATTTATGTTGTTTAAGTCAATAAATCTTAATGATTTGTAAAATAAGCTGTTACATATCTAAATTAGACCTGAGTGATTTTTAGGTAAATAAACCACATTTTAAAGTCTCACGCAAAGGCGCAAAGGAAGAAAGGAATATAAAAACAAAAGTGTGGTATAAATACATTAAAATTGCTGTAACTCAATTTTTTTAACCCAATTTTAAATTGTTCATACCAGTTCGGAAATAGCTGTAATTAATTCAAATATATCTATGGGTTTAGGAAGATACTTTTGAAAACCAGCGTTTAATACTTGATTGATGATTTCATTTCCAGTATAACCTGTGAGTGCGATCGCGGGAATTTGTCTTTTTTGGGTAGATTCTAAGGACCTAATTTGGTTAAGTAAATTATAGCCATTTTCCTCTGGCATCTCAATATCAGTAATTAAGATATCTGCTGGAAATTGTTCCAGATATTTTAATGCTTCCCTAACAGAATCTGCCGTCATGACTACTGCTCCATACTCTTCCAACGCAAAAACCAAAAAATCGCGGACATCAACATTATCGTCAACAACTAACACTTTTACACCATCAATACTTCGATTTGGGGAATTATTTAGCGACTCGCTGAGGGGGTTTAGTTCTGGCTGTGACTGGAGTAATGGTATTCTAACTGTAAAAGTTGCTCCCTGTCCTTTACCTAAACTTTTAGCCCAAATATTTCCCCCATGTAATTCTACCAAGTGACGGACAATTGCTAAACCTAGTCCCAGTCCGCCATAATTTCGGGTATTAGAAGCATCAGCTTGACGAAAATAGTCGAAAATATAGGGCATAAAATCAGGACTGATACCGGACCCTGTATCAATTACTTGAATTTGTGCTGCTGACCCTACTGTTTTTAGTCCGATTTCAACTTGTCCGCCGGGGGATGTAAACTTAATCGCATTAGCGAGCAAATTCCAGACAACTTGTTGTAAACGAATTGAATCACCTAATACCATGATATCATCAGATTCAATTGTCAGCAATATTTTAATTGACTTAGCAGTGGCGGCTAAATACATAGTATTAATTGCGGTTTCAATTGGTGATACTAATTTGACTGGGTGAATATTGAGGCTGATATTACCTCGAACCATTCGAGAAATATCTACCACATCTTCAATTAATTGAGTTTGTGATTTGGCGTTGCGTTCAATAGTTTCTAAAGCTAGTGCTGTTTTTTCGGGACTTAATTTCCCAGATCGCAGCATTTGTGACCAGCCAACTATAGAAGTTATGGGTGATCTTAATTCATGAGAAAGTATGGCTAAAAACTCATCTTTAATGCGATTAGCTCGTTGAGATTCCTCATAAAGATGGGCATTATTCATGGCTAATAATAGCATTTGCGCTAACTGCACTAAAATAGCTTCATCATCTTCTGTAAAATCACCTTCATATTTATCAGAAAGGTGGATAAAACCAATGTGTTTACCTTTAATATCAATCAGTGGCGCTACCAGCCAACCGCGCAGGGGTAAATTGTTATTAACTGTGGCTGGATATGCTTCTAGTTCAGCCTGAGTCATTCGCATGGAATTTTGCATTTGACAACCTAAGCTATAAAAATCAGATTCATCAAACTTTTCATAATTTTCTCGCCACTGTTCATATTTATCTGTAAGATGAACTGTATGAACTGCTTTTGTGCAACTTTCATCTATTTTAATACTAATGATTGATTGGTGCGCTCCGATAATTTCCGCAGCTTGCTGTGTAACTAATTGCAGTATATTATGAGTTGATAGTGTTGAATTAATAGCCAGAGATAAATCAGCCAATTTTTGCAAACGATTAGTGATTTTGAGAGTCATAGCATATTCTTCTAATTGTTGATTAGCTTGTTTAAGTCTTTCCGCTTGTTCTGATAAATTAGTATATAACTGAGCATTTTCTAGGGAAATAGCTCCTGGGGTCATTAGCAAATTTAAAACTTCAATTTTATTATATGTAAACGCGCCTACAGTTAGCTGATTTTCTAAATACAAAATACCCATAAATTTACCTTTATGAATAATAGGAAGACATAACAAACTTTTAGGTTGCTGGGAGACAATATAAGAATCAGCAGCTATTAAAAGATTATTTTTAATATCATCTGTGACGAATATTTTCGCTGTATTATAGACATAATTAATCACATTTATAGGAATATCTTTACTTAAATTTACTGGGATTGATTCCTGGATAACAGTTGCATTATCTATTTTTATTGCTTCCACAAACAGATGATTATTTTTAACTAAAATTAAAACAGATTTAGTAGCACCGCTATTTTCCATGATCACTTGCATTAATGTTGATAATAATTTATCTATGTGGATTTCACTAGCAATTACTTGAGAGAATTTTATCACTGCATTCAAATCAATAGCTTCAGCAATATTATTATTTTTATTATTTTTAGAAATCATCATTGATACAGGTTGTTTTCCCTCTTGTAGAGTCTTAGCAAGTAATTGGGGATAGGATTTTTCTAAATGGTCTACCTTAGCTTTTGCTCCCCAACGTAAATAACTATAATATGCCTTTGTCATATATAATGAAGCAATTTCATTTCTACCCAAAGATAAATAAAACTCTGCCGCTAATTCATAAGCTAAAGCCTCTTCATGAACATATTCATAGTTATTTGCACCTTGAATAGCTCGGTCATAATATTCCATTGCTAAGAGCATTTGCCCCAAAACTCTAGCTTTTTCAGCCTCTATTAGGTCATGTTTATGTTGATAATTCATGGGTGCATTAACAGCCCAATACTGCATTTTTTCCTGATTTGCTAAAATTTGTTTCATGGACTCCATTTGTTCATGTTCTGACTGATAATTATAGGCAGCCAAAAGAGACAAAGAATAGTAAAAATTATGTTGGCTGACAGTAATTTGTCCTGGCACAGATGTTATATATTCTTTAGCTGAAATAGCACTATCGAGGGCTTTTTTATATTCTTTAAATAAATAAAATTGTATGGTTTTAGTTAGATAAAATCCAAAGAGAGAGTGATAATTTTTATTATTAACTAAAAATAGCAACAATTCCTCAGTAAAAAAATCACCATTAAATTGGCATTTATCTTGATTTATTTCTCGCAAATTAAATATTATTTGTTGCCAAGTTTTGATATTTTGAGTATGCCAATCAAGTTTTCTATGAGAGATTAAAGCAGCACAATTTTCTAGATATGCAGATACAGTTATTAAATTTTCCCCAGCAAATAACATTATAAACATATTAAACGTATAGGCAAAACCTAAAAAGTCTGTTTCACCTATTTTCCAGCCATATTCAGCAATCTCTTGTAAAGGAACTATGGATACTCGAAAATGCTGTTTCCAATAAATAATATGAGAATACCATAACATTAAAATTCTGAATCTGATCACTTGATTATCAAACTGCTCTGATAAATTAAGAGCTAATTTTCCATAACTATATCCAGTATTAATATCTGAAAATCTATCGCAGACTATCAAGCCATAGCAAACATAAATATAAACAGACTCTACAGAATTGCCATATTTAATAGCCAGATTTATTATAGTAAGTATAATCGGCAATTCTAGATCCAATGCTTGATGTGAGAAATAAGCTATAAAACCAATGCCCATTAGTATCCCCATTGCTGCAAGTTTATAAGGATCTGTCATTTTTGGCAAATGTATTAACTCCTCAACGTTAATATTTGTTATGGGTACTTCTTCTACAGTAACTTCTAGTTTCTCTAATAATTTTAGCCCTGTATCAAAGGTTAATTCCATATCATACATTAACATTTGCTTTTTGTATACTTTAACTTCATCTAATACACTAATTGCATTTTTATTAACTATTTCTATATAAGTTATTGCTTGCTCAGGACGAATATTTAAATATGCCGCCTCCACCGCTTCTACATAAAGATCTAATGTTAGGTTATATTCATGCTGCCAACTATCGGCTGCAAGTAATGATAAACCTGTTTTTAAATACTTGAAAGCAGCATCATAAGCTGTAGCTGATTTGGCTTTAGAACCGGCAATTAAATTTAGTTGAGCTACTGCATATTTTTCTGACTGAACTGTAATTAAATCAATGGCAATATTCAACTGATTAACAATTTCAAATATATTTTCTTCTATTTCTTTTTCTGAGCTATTTTTTAAGAGCAATTGCCCAACTTTTAAATGGGTAGATTGTTTTTCCTGGTCAGGAATTAAAGTATAAGCAGCTTGCTGGACACGGTCATGTAAAAATCTGTAACTAAATTTCTGTTCTTCGTAGTTACAAACTGCTGGTAATTGTTGACTATCAACTAAGTTAGATTGAAAGAAGTTGTAAATTTTTGTTGTCGGAATTATAAATTCTTCTAACAATGCTTTCCACAAATCTACCGCTGTTTCTATCTGAGATTTTTGATTAATTTTTGCTAATGTATCTAAATTAAATTGGTTGCCAATACAAGCGGCCAGCTTTAATACTGATTGAGTTGATTCGGGTAATTTTTGTAATTGCATTGCCATAAATTCTACCACATCATTAGTGATAGCTAAGGCTTGAATTTGTGCGATATCACACTGCCAATAACGACAATCAAAGTTAAAGCTAATTAAACCATCTTCATAGAGAGATTTAATAAATTGATGACTGAAAAATGGATTTCCTTGAGTTTTTAGATAGACTAATTGAGTAAAAGGTAAAGCTACTGTAGTCGGACAATTGAGAGTATCAGCAATGAGTTGATTGAGGTCAGATTGATTGAGAGAATTTAGGGTAATCGTATTAACTATAGACTCAGTTTTGCAGATATTCTCAATAGTTAATATTAAAGGATGTGTAGCAGACACTTCATTATCCCGGTAAGCACCAATTAACAATAAATAACTAATTTCATTTGTAGTCATTAGTAATTGCATCAATTTAAGAGAAGCCAAATCTGCCCATTGTAAATCATCAAGAAATATGACTAAAGGATGTTTTTGGGTGGTAAAAACATGAATAAATTTCTCAAATAGCAAATTAAAACGATTTTCTGTGGCCATGGTGGACAATTCTGGAACAGGAGGCTGTTTACCAATAATTTGTTCTAATTCTGGGATAACAGCAATAATAACCTGAGCATTTTCTCCTAATGCAGACAGAATTTTAGTTTTCCATTCTTGCAATTGAGCATCACTTTCAGTTAATAGTTGATCTATTAAATTTCGGAAAGCTTGTATAAATGCAAAAAAAGGAATATTGCGTTGAAATTGGTCAAATTTTCCTTTAATAAAATAACCCCTAGCACAAACTATAGGTTTATGCACTTCATTAACTACAGCGGTTTTACCAATTCCCGAATACCCAACCACCAGGATCATTTCTTTTTTATTAGCACAAATACGCTCAAAAGCTGTGAGCAGAGTTTTTACTTCTACTTCTCTACCATACAGTTTTTCAGGAATAGTTAGGCGATCGCTAATATCTCTTTTTCCCAATTCAAAGGTCTGAATATTTCCAGTTTCTTCCCTGGCTTTTATACACATTTCTAAATCATATTTAATTCCATAAGCCGACTGATAGCGATATTCAGCATTTTTCGCCATTAATTTATGAATAATGTCCGATAAAATTGGGGGAATATGACTATGAATATCATGTAACAATGGAGGTTGTTTAGCAATATGGTAATATATCAATTCTATGGGGTCATTACTAGCAAAAGGTAATTCTCCAGTCAAAAGCTCAAAAAATGTCACACCTAAAGAATAAAAATCTGTGCGATAGTCAACCAAGCGGTTAATACGTCCAGTTTGTTCTGGAGACAAATATGATAGAGTTCCTTCCAGAACATTAGGACTAGCAAGAGTTTGAGTTTCTCTCTTAAGTAAACAAGCAATACTAAAGTCAATTAGCTTAACTTCTAAAGTGCTAGGGTTAATCAGAATATTAGGGGTTTTTATATCTTTATGAATCACCCTTTGATGATGTAATTCTTGTAAAATAGAAACTATTTGTAGAGCAATGGTGAAAAATTCTCTTAAACCTATGCTACTGTTTCCCATACCTCCTTCCCCCCATTCTTTGATTTTTTCCTGGAGAGAAATACCCCCAAAATCCTCCATTACCAAAGCATAGCCGTTTTGATAATTTTCCAGACCATAGGTTTTAATAATGCCGGGAATATTCAGATTTTTGATAATAGTATATTCATTACGAAACTGCACCAATTTCTCGAATTTTGGGTATTCGTGACGTAAAAACTTGATAATTACTGATATTGCGTCTTTTTCTCTTATGCCTCGAAAGACCAAAGTTTCACTACTAGAATAAATTTTCTCAACTATTTTATAACCTGTTAATTTTACCATTTGAATAACTCTTATTTGTCACAATAGAGAAATAAAATTGCTTGTGATTATGGCTACTATTTTTTTGATAAGGCTCGCTGTAAAATAAATGAACGATATCAAAACTATTTCCATAATTCAAAATCAAAAATATCATAACGTAAAAGTTGCCATATTGCCAATAACCACAGAATATTATTAATACTTCATCCTTGAATTGCAGTGGTTAATTCATTTCTAACAATTTTTCAAGCAATAGTACGGAGGCTTGGAAACCCCCATTAAAAGTTTTTCCTTTTCCCTCTCCTCTTAGGAAAGGGTGAGGGAGAAGTTGGGTAGGGAGGTCAGGTTTTTTATGTTTTAGGACTTACGCAAAATATCTCTGCCACCTCCTCTCCTTGGTGTTCTTTGCTACTTCGTGGTTTATTAGTTCGTAATTTTATTATTTACAGCAGTTTTCATGTATTTGAGCCACAATTATTAGACCTAACCCCCAGCCCCTTCCCTACCAGGGAAGGGGAGTAAATCAAAGCCTCTCTCTTTGTAGGAGAGAGGTTTACCAGAGAGGTCGGTTTGTGGTTTATTTACCTGAAAATAGCTGTAATTTA
>OMJF01000236.1 GCA_900299285.1 Anabaena sp. 54
CGTCAGACATAAAAATCTGTGAATATTAAAAAATATTGTAACTCTGACGCACCCTACAAAATATTTTTGAGATGACATTTATTTTAACCCAGATTGCACCTGCCAGAGACGGGTGTAAATGCCATTTTTTTCTAACAGTTGTTCATGAGTTCCTGCTTCTATTAATTTACCATGTTCCATGACATAAATACAATCAGCGTTGCGAATTGTCGAAAGACGATGAGCTATAGCTATAGTAGTTCTATTGACGGTAATTCGTTCTAGGGAACGTTGAATTGCGGCCTCGGTTTCATTGTCTACTGCTGAAGTAGCTTCATCTAAAATGAGAATTGGTGGATCTTTTAATACGGCGCGAGCGATCGCAATTCGTTGTCTTTGTCCTCCAGATAATTTTTGTCCTCTTTCCCCTACTATTGTCTCATAACCTTGGGGTAAATTCATAATAAAATCATCAGCTTCTGCTATTTTCGCCGCCATGATGATATCTTCATTAGTAGCAGTGAAAGTACCATAGGCAATATTTTCTCCCACTGTACCATGAAATAGAAATACATCTTGACTAACTAAACCAATAGCGCGGCGCAAATCTCGTAAATTTAACTGTTGTAAATCAATTCCATCCAGAGTTATTTTACCATTTTGTACTTCATAAAAACGCAGCAATAATTTAACTAAGGTGCTTTTACCTGAACCTGTTGAACCGACAATAGCAATTGTATTTCCCGCTGGAATTTCTAAAGATAAGTTTTTGATCACTGGGTTTCGATTCTGATAAGCAAAGCTGACATTTTTAAATTCTAAAGCTCCCCGAATCATATCTATAGGTAAATCAATATTTCCCCCAGGAATTGTCATAGGAGTATCTAATAAATCCATGACTCGATTAGTAGAAGCCATAGCTCTTTGATATAAATCAAAAGTATCTCCTAATCTGGTTAATGGCCATAATAAAAGCTGCACTAAAAACACCAAAGAACTATAAGCACCGACAGCCAATCTTCCTGCTACTGTTTCCATACCTCCGAATAATAGCAATATGGTAAAAGCGATTAAAATGAACATCCGAATAATAGGAATATAAGCCGCAGATAAGGCGATCGCTTGTCCATTACTATGACGATAAGCATTACTTTCTAATTCTACACGAGCAGATTCATAATCTTCCGTTGTAAAACTTTTAATAGTAGTAATTCCGCTCAAATTATTAGATAATCTGCTATTTAATAAACCTACTTTTTCTCGAACTTCAGCATAACGAGGGGCGAGAAATTTCTGAAAAACTATCGAACCACCGAGAATAAAAGGCATGGGTAAAATTGCCATCCCAGCTACACTAGGAGCTAAAATAAAAAATGCACCACCAACGATAATAATAGTTGTAGTAACTTGAATAATATCATTTGCACCCACATCTAAAAACCGCTCTAATTGATTAATATCATCACTAAGGATAGACATTAAACCACCCGTACTGCGTTCTTCAAAATAAGCTAATTCTAATTCTTGCAGGTGTTTATATGCGGACAATCTTAAATTATGCTGAATATTCTGCCCCAAATTGCGCCATAATAATTTATAGGCATATTCAAACAATGATTCCAACACCCAAGTAACCACCGTCAACAAGGATAAAATCAGGAATTGCCCATAAATATCTTTGACACCTAACCCAGCAATGATAGAATTATCTTGCTTGACTACCACATCCACCGCCATGCCAATTAATACAGGTGGTGCTAAATCAAAAACTTTATTGAGGATAGAAGCGCCAATGGCCAGCCGAATTTGTTTAGTATACTTATGTCCATACTTAAATAGACGCTGGAGAGGATGTACAGAATGTGTACGTCTTTGTGATAATCGGGGAGATTTCAATGGTATATTCACATTAATTGCTAATTATTAACTGCTAATTACTTACAATTAATATTACCATATAATCAAGTTAATCAGTTATGAAAATGGAAATAATAGATACAGTTATCTTCCTTGAGGAATAAATTGGCATCTATCGTCATCAAACCTTGACGATTATTGTTAATTTCTAATTTGGCAAACTCAAGTTTTAGCAATTATATTAGAAAAATATTATCGCCGAAATTATTCTCAAGCGAAACCGGAGCGTTAATCAACGGTATAATCACATTACCTAGAAACCAGATGTGCTAATTTTATCAGAAATTGTTAGCTTTTTAGGGTCGGAATATGTCATATCAATCTTGATTTTGTTCAAAAATCCTAGTAATGTGATCAAATCTCACTCCCAAAACCTAAACCAGACGTAAAACTAGACAAATCATATTATGTCTACTTCCAATCATCAACAACTCTCACTCCCAGAAGCCAGGAAAATACTCAACAAATTCAACTGTCTGGATATCGCCCCCATTCTGAAACCGTCGGAGAAAATTCCCACCCGTGAGGCATTAATTTTTGTCACCAGTCTTACTGATTATCAAATTTTAGGTATTTGTGCTGATACAGCCGCAGAGGGAATTTTAGCCATGAAAACCTATTCTCGCGCTTTGGGTTATCAACCACCAACTGATTTACCCCAACCAGAAGGACCAGTTTACATCAAATTAAATGGCAAAAATGGCTTGTGTTATCTCGATTCCTATTCTGGTCATCATCGGGGAGTGCTAGTATCTTGTCAGTCCTATCAACAGGGAGGAGTTAACGAAATGTATGGACATTTACCCCTCGATTTATTTGTCTAGAATTTCGTTTATAATCATCAGTAGGGTGGGCATTGCCCACCCCATTCTTAATCACTAATTACCAGATAATATGAGCCTCGTTACGTTACAGTCCGTTAAAAAAGATTTTGGTATTAAAGAACTCTTAAAAGATGCTAATTTTAGTCTTGATACTAATGATAAAGTTGGTTTAATTGGTACTAATGGTTCTGGTAAATCAACTTTATTAAAAATGATTGCGGGACTAGAATCAATTGATAGCGGCCAAATTTTAGTTAATTCTGGTGCAAAAATTGTTTACTTGCCCCAACAGCCAGATATAGACGAAAATCACACAGTTTTAGAACAGGTATTTGCTGACAGTGGTGAACAAATGCACCTGGTCAGAGAGTATGAAGAATTATCTGATAAATTGGCACATTATCCCGATGATAGTCAATTAATGTCTCGTCTTTCCAGTATAATGCAGCGTATGGATGCCACAGGTGCATGGGAAGTAGAAACCAATGCTAAAATCATTTTAACAAAACTAGGAATTGCTGATTTTAATGTCAAAGTTGGTACATTATCAGGGGGATATCGCAAGCGCATTGCTTTAGCAGCAGCTTTAATATCAGAACCTGATTTATTATTAATGGATGAACCAACAAACCATCTTGATGCTTTATCTGTAGAATGGTTACAAAGTTATTTAAATCGCTATCGTGGCGCACTTTTATTAATTACCCATGATCGTTATTTTCTAGATAGAGTTACTAATAAAATTATCGAAATTGATCGCGGTGATATTTACACTTATACAGGTAATTATTCCTATTATTTAGAAAAAAAAGCCTTAGCCGAAGAGTCCGCTATTAGCACTCAACGGAAACATCAAGGAATTTTACGACGAGAATTAGAATGGTTAAAAAAAGGACCAAAAGCTAGAAGTACGAAACAAAAAGCTAGAATTGAACGCGCTTATGCCCTGCGAGATACTGAGTTTAAACAACTTAATGGCAAAGTTGATATTTCTACCATTGGTCGTCGTATTGGTAAAAAAGTTATTGAACTGAAAAATGTTAGTAAAGGCTACAATGATAGAACCTTAATTAAGGATTTTACTTATGAATTTAGTCCAGAAGATAGAATCGGTATCATTGGTGGAAATGGTGCAGGAAAATCTACCTTAATGGATATTATTACCGCCAGAGTTAAACCAGATTCTGGTAGTGTAGAAATTGGCAGCACCATTCATATTGGTTATTTTAACCAACATTCAGAAGAATTATTAACCGCAGTCAATCAAGATCAAAGAGTAATTGATTATATTAAAGAAGAAGGAGAATTTATTGAAATATCCGACGGAACTAAAATCACTGCTTCCCAAATGTTAGAGAGATTTTTGTTTCCGGGAAATCAACAATATGCACCCATTTATAAACTTTCTGGCGGAGAAAAACGTCGTTTATTTCTATTACGTATTCTTATTAGTGCGCCCAATGTGTTAATTTTAGATGAACCGACTAATGATTTAGATGTACAGACCTTAGCGGTATTAGAAGACTATTTAGAAGATTTTAATGGTTGTGTAATAGTAGTTTCCCATGATCGTTACTTTTTAGATCGGACAGTAGATACAATTTTTGCTTTGGAAGCAGGGGGAAATTTACGTCAATATCCAGGAAATTATTCAATTTATTTAGATTATAAAAAAGCTGAGGAAGCAGAAAAACAGGAAACACCAAAAACTGTAATTATTGAAAAGGTGACATCTCCAGTTATAGAGACTAAAAAACGTCGTAGGTTATCCAATTGGGAAAGACGGGAATTTGAGGAATTAGAGGGAAAAATTGCCAAATTAGAAGCCGAGAAAACAGCTTTAGAAAAGAAATTAGCAACTATAGTGGGGAATTATAGCGAAGTCCAAAAACTCTATGAACAGGTGGAAAATCTCAAGAAAAATATTGATTTGTCCACAGAAAGATGGTTAGAATTAGCGGAAATGGAGTCTTAAGTTGCAATTAAATTAATCCTCTTGTTGATATCAGGACTTACGCAACTGGCACAGCGATCGCTAATTAATAGTATATTTGTACGGATTATATCGCAACTAATGATATATCTCAAAGTTCTATGGATGTTACGCAAAAGGTGTGTAAAATCCGTTGGAAAATAGAAGAGTTTCACAGGGAGATAAAACAATTAACTGGCATTGAATCATGTCAGTGTCGCAAAGGTCGTCTTCAAAGAAATCATATAGCTTGTGCTATGTTGGTTTGGCTAAGACTAAAAAACTTAGCTCTAAAGTTTGAGAACTAGAGGATTTAATCATATTGGTTGGTAAAAACCCGGCTAGAATAAGATGATATTCAGTTTGCGCTTCGCTGACTTCCTCTTGAATCAAAATACAAACCAAAACAGCATTTTTTTCAATTTCTTTTCGGCTAATTGACCATTTAATTGTGTCAAAATTCCCATAACGGGCTTTAATCTGAATACCAATTATTGAATCCTCAAAACACAAACAAACATCCTGTAAATCCTCAAATCCTGGATATCCTGATTCAGACAAAGAAATTTTGATTTTAATTGTTGGGTTTCGTTACCTCAACCCAACCTACTTATTACAAAACTTTAACAAATCCCATACCACATTGTAGAAAATGATCATCTTGAGTCAGGATATATTGAATTTTCAATTGTTCCATAATTACCATAGAAGTTAAATCTGTAAATGATATATAAGGTTTATTATTTAACTTTTTTCTTAACTCATAAGCTAGTGTAAATCTCTCATTTGTCACCCGTTCAATTTGCAGATTACCTAATTCTACTGATTGCATCATACCATCAACAAAAGTTGTAGCTTCTTGGAAGTTCTCTCTTTTAAAGAATAAAGAAATTAATTCATCTAAAACATAATCACTGGTATATATCAGAGTTTTTTGTTGTTTTAACTGATAATAAATTTCCTGAATAGATTGATGATAATTGTCTTGACGATGTCCTAAAGCTAACCATCCCCAAGTATCAATAAAAATAGATTTATATTTCATTATGATTACCTAAACTATATAGTTCTTCATCAATATTATGTGAAAATACTGGTTCTCCTGAAAGAATACCAATAACATTTAATAATGGATCTTCTATGGTTTCTTTATCTGTTAATTCTCTTTGGTCAAGAACTTTTGATAAAGCAATATCTCTAATTATTTCTGTAAGTATAGCTGAAAATTCCTCTTTATTTTCAGAAAAAATCTCTATTATTGCTTGTTTAAGGGTTTGTTTAAGTTGATTGTTTTCTAAGGATGGGTTAGACATAATTACCTCTATGATGTTTATTAAATTAAAACCTATGATCAAAAATTTCCACTACAACTAATAAAAAACATCCTGAAAATCCTTAAATCCTGGATATCCTTATTAACAAGCCAAATAATTCCTCTATCGCTTATATTCTTGAAAAATAAAAACCTGATTACTTGATTTTGGTTGATTATTCTTTTTAATTCTGATTAACCGATTAGCAAAATCTGGATTTTCACTCAAGCAACTTTGCAGTATTTGAGTTTGCCCCAAATAATCCCGATCATCTTTACAAATTATAATACCACTATGAGAAATTCCTGTTTGATGTAGTGCAATAAAATCATCTCTATTTAATGTCAGTAAAACCCTTTCTTGTTGAGTTGCAAACGCCAAAACTTCATCATCTGGAATACCTTGATTTGCTTGTCCAGCTTCGTAGGAAGTCAGCACATCATATTGAATCTGTCGCAATTGTCGCACAATTGCTAGAGGAAAATTCTCATCAGCATACAATTTAATCATTAATCATCCTCATTTTGAGCAACAATAACCAAATCAATTTCTGAAGTATGCTGTTCGTAATATTCCCAAGCTGCTATCAAATCTTCAGATGTGAGACTGGGATAATTTTCTAATAATTCTCTATCATTTGCTCCCTGCTGACGCAACGAAACCAAAACCCATACGGGAATGCGGGTATTACGAATACAAGCATTACCACCACAAACTCTGGGTGTTTTCTGCACTGCTTTGAGTTGAAGACGACTTTCTAAAAGTTTTCTTTCTTCTGGGGAAAGTGCTTCAATTACCTGTACAAGGGAATCAACTAATCTCTGATTCATAGTTTAAATTTTAGTCCTGTAGGTTGGGTTAAGCGAAGCGAAAGCCAACACTTCACACTGGTTTCTTCCTCTATTGGTAATAATATCATCTAGCATTTTATCCACCATCTCAGCTTCATTTTCCCAACCTCCTAACAAGGGATAATTATCTATTTCTATTTCTATCTTTTTCATATTGTTAGTTTATATTTTGCTAATGCTAAAATAATTATATCATGTAATTATGAAAATTACAATTAGAGCTTATAAAAAAACACCATCTTTAATTTGTCAGAATCAGGATATCCAGGATTTTAGGATTTACAGGATTGTTTATGAGATAATGGAAATAAAGAAACTGTGAATTGATCATGATTACTCAATTAATGGTTCAACCTTCATCTTTAATATCTTCTGGTATGAAGATGAGTGAATTTGGTGATATTTATCTATTTAAGTTCACCGATGAATTACAATCTCGTTTTGAAGAACTGTTAACTAAGAAAAAAGCTGATTCACTTACTCCTGAAGAGGAAGCGGAATATGTGGGTATTTCTGAGTTACAGCGAATTTTTACTTTAATTAACGCTCAAATAGCAGCGAAAAGCAAATGGTGTCCGAACAAATTAAAATAGTTGTAAGAAAATGAGCTAAATTCCTTTGTGATCACTTTGACTTTAATGATGAAAGACGTGATGAACGTTTTTGACTGAGAATGTTTTTTCATAAATTCCGTGATTTTTTTAATTCTCGCCTCGCGTTTTCTATCCTAACAATCCTTCAATCCTGGATATCCTGATTCTGACAATGAGTTAAATAATGAAATAGTTTAATAAATAAATAAGATATAATGATTATAATATCAACAACCAAAATCAATTATAACTACTATGAGCGTTACCATATCACATGAAACCTTAAATGCTTGTGGAATGAACGAAACCCAGTTTAAACAAGAAATTGCCTTATTATTATTTCAGTCGGGAAAACTAGCAATAGGACAAGCTAGTAAGTTAGCACAAATGGATAAAATACATTTTTGCCAGTTACTTAAAGAACGTCAAATACCTCTTTATTCTTATGAAATGGAAGATTTTGAACTCGATTTAAAAAATTTACGGGAGTTAGGCAGATTGTGATAATTATTAGTGATACTTCTGTGATTACCAATCTAGCCGCTATTGGTCAATTACACTTACTGCAAAAACTATACACCAAAATTGTGATTCCCCAAGCTGTTTATCAGGAATTAACAGGTACAGATATCACCGTACCAGGTTCTTTAGAGGTACAAACTTTAAATTGGTTTGAAGTATATCAGGTCAAAAATCAGGGTTTAGTTACTACTCCTTTGGATAAACAATTAGATATAGGTGAATGTGAAGCCATTACATTAGCAATTGAACAAAATGCCGAATTATTATTAATTGATGAAAAGCGAGGTAGAACAGAGGCAAATAGATTAGGATTAAGAATTACTGGGTTGTTATGTGTTTTAGTTGAAGCCAAGCAAAAAGGATTTATTTTATCTGTTAAACCTCTAATTGATAATCTCATTCATAACGCACAATTTAGAGTAGCAGATAATCTTTACCAGAACATTTTAACTATGGTTGGAGAGTAATTTTTTCGAGAGTAATTTTGATGTCTGGTGAAAATTACTCGCTACATAAAAGAATCATTCAATCTGTAAATTCCCAAACTTAGGACTCCACCACCCCTTTGCTGTATGAAAATAAGCCGCATCTTTATGTTTTTTATCCTTCCATGAATCCTGACCAGAACACCTTAACATAGTTTTATTTTGCCCATCTTTAATATAACTATATTCCGTCAACGGTTTCTTACATACTGGACAAGGATAAGATGTAATCTTAGTCTCCTGTTTATTCATCTTTTCACCTTCCGAAGTTTTAGCTTTTGGCGCTTCCCAACGTTTATGAAAATCACTCCAAAATAACACAATATTTTCACAACCACTCACACATTTAAGAAAGTATTTTTTCTTAACTTTACTACTAGTAATTTTCGCTAAAAAGTTACTACACTCAGGACATTTTGTTTTTGAATTTTCATATTTACGCTCAACTTTACCATGATTATTGGTTATATTTCCTGAATTAATAGCCACAGTTTTTGCCTTAGATAACGCAGGGATAAAATAACTTTCATTCCAATTAGTTAAATAATATTCCCAAGAGTTTTTACCTTCGGCAATTTTATCTAATTCCGCTTCCATTTTGGCGGTAAATTCTGCTTCTAATAAATCTGGTAATGCCTTTTGTAAAAAATCATCCACTTCTAATCCTAATGTGGTAGGATGTAGGTTATCTTTTCTCAATTCAATATAATTACGTTTCTTTAAAGTAGCAACTGTAGGCGCGTAGGTACTAGGACGACCAATACCTTTTCTTTCCATTAATTGTACCAGTTTTGGTTCACTATATCTTGGTGGTGGTTGGGTTTGTTTCTTTTCATGTCCAGCATTTTCTAATGTTAATTTTTGCCCCTGTTCTACAATTGGTAAAACCGCATCTTTACCCAAATTAGGCCAATATTTTGCATAACCATAAAATTCTACAACTTGTCCTCTAGCTTGCCATAAAATATTACCTGATTGAGTAATAATTACTGTTTTTCTCACTTGTGCAGGACGACATTGAGATGCGATCGCCCGTTTCCAAATCATCACATATAAGTTAAACTCATCTTCAGATAATTCTGCCCGTAATTCTACGGAAGGACGAAATATATCTGTAGGACGAATCGCTTCGTGTGCTTCCTGTGCTGTTTTACTACTACGGTGTTTTGCTGTTTGTTGTGGCACATTTTGCGGATTATGTTCTGCTAACCATTTACGCGCACTCTCGCAAAATTCAGGACTTAACATCACTGAATCTGTTCGCATATAGGTAATCAAACCCGCTTCATATAACTTCTGTGCCACCTGCATGGTTTTTTCTGGAGGAAATTTCAGTTTAGATCCGGCTGCTTGTTGTAATGTAGAAGTTATAAACGGTGGAGGCGGTTGACCATAGGTAAGTTTACCTTCAATTTGGATCACTGGATGGGGATGTTGTTTAGCTTCTGCAACTAATCTATCCGCTTCTACTTCTGATAAAACTCGCTTAGATTCGGGTTTTTCTGGATTGTTAGTAGCTGCATCATCATGGGTTTGTGCTTCTGTTTCGGTTGTTTCTGTGGGGGTATTTGCTGTACCTTTATAAAAAGCGCGAAATCCTTCTTTATAGTCTACCCAAACACTCCAATAATCTTGAGGGACAAATACTTGTATTTCTCTTTCGCGCTGACAGATGAGGTGTAATGTCGCGCTTTGGACTCTACCGACACTTTTAGCCCCGTTGTTTAATGCCCAAACTAGGGGACTACCTTTATATCCTACCAGCTTATCAAGACAATCTCGACATAATCCCGCCCCGATTAAGTTAGCATCAAGTTTTCTGGGATGAGCGATCGCACTTTTAACAGCAGATGGTGTAATCTCAGTATATACCACTCGTTTAGGTTCTCTGAGTCCTAGCGTTTCTTTGAGATGCCAAGCAATGGTTTCACCTTCCCTATCTGGGTCTGTGGCTAAGACAACTTCATCAACTTGTTTAACTGCGGCTTTAAGTTGTTGAATAGTCTCTTTAGCTCGTTGGTCACGGGGAATATAATTACATTGTACACTATTACGTGACATTGTGAATCCTAGCGAATCCTCACCCTCGTTACTGAGTTCGCGGATATGTCCACAACTAGCGCGAACTATCCAGTCTGAGCCGAGAATTTGACTGAGTTTTTTAACTTTTCCGGGTGATTCTACCACTAGGAGACGCTTGGTCATAGCACCTTGTTTGTTTAATGATCTATTTTAGTAAGAAATGCTTTCAAAATAACATAATATAACAAAAAGATCCCAGATTTCTTAAAGAAGTTGGGGATCTAAACCTACTGGTCTATAATGATAAATAAAGGAATATCATTAAAAATGAACAAAACATCTGAACAAAAGTTTTTAGCAGCATTGGATATTTGTACATCATTAATTGATTTTAAATATCGTCCTACCAATTTAACCTATCAAGTAATAGAGTTATTTTGTGATATCGGTAAAAATCCTCTTGAATTATTAGAATTATGTCAAAGATATTCTAGTAAAATCGCCAATGTATGTGATATTATTTCTGAATATGCCACAAGTGTAGATAATTGGCGTGTTGACTGTCCCCTTGGTTTTGGTGTAAAATATCATTGTAGCTTTTTGAGTTTTTTTCTCAATCTTGATCCTTGCCAATTTGAATATTTTACAGACAATTTTACCACATTAGAACAAATTGCGGAACTATTTAAAGATTGGAAAGGAATTGATGTTAATTCTGTCATTAAAAAGCAAAAAGTAGTTACATTTTCATAAAATAATAAAATAAATTAATGAGCAAATCAGATTTACAAAACTCCCTAGATTTAGAAGAAATTACATTTTCCCATATTCCTGTTCTCAGTCAGGAAATTATCACAGGTTTAAATATTCAACCAAATGGACATTATTTAGATCTAACTGTTGGTGGTGGAGGTCATAGTCGCTTAATTTTAGAAAGTGCTGAAAACACAAAAATTACCGCTGTTGACCAAGATTTAGATGCTTTAAAAGCTGCACAAGATAATTTATCTGAGTTTGGAAATAGGGTGAATTTCATTCATAGCAATTTTGCAAATTATCAATTTCCAGAAAATACTTATGATGGAATTTTAGCAGATTTGGGTGTAAGTTCTTATCATTTGGATAACCCAGAACGCGGTTTTAGTTTTAGAAATACCGCTAATTTAGATATGCGAATGAATCAAACTCAATCTTTGACTGCTGCTGATATTATTAATGAATGGAACGAACAAGAATTGGCAGATATTTTCTTTAAATACGGTGAAGAGAGACTTTCCAGAAAAATAGCTAGAAGAATTATAGAAAATCGTCCTTTTCAAACTACCACAGAATTAGCAAATGAGATATTTTATTCCGTACCTCCTAAATATCGTCATGGTAGAATACACCCTGCAACTCGCGTTTTTCAAGCGTTAAGAATTGCTGTTAATGATGAGTTAAAAGTGTTAGAAACTCTCATAGAAAAAGCACCTTTATCACTTATTCCCGGCGGAAAAATAGCAATTATCAGTTTTCACAGTCTAGAAGATAGAATAGTTAAACACGGTTTAAGAAACTTACCGTCTTTGGTAATATTAACAAAAAAACCAATTATGGCTACAGAAGAAGAAATAAGAGAAAATCCCCGTTCTCGTTCTGCTAAGTTGAGAATAGCAGCAAAATTGTAGATGATTAATACTTTTAATATCTCTGTTTCTCCCTGGTTTAGCCCTAAAACTCTTTTTTGAACTAACCACTCCAGTCACGGAGGACACTGAGTGAAGAAAATTCTTGACTAAATTATCTACTCTTGTTATATGCTATATTTTGATGTTTTAAATCAGAAATTGAGTTATGAAGAAAAACCGAATAGCATTGATGTTTAGCACTATAATTATTGGTTGGGGATTTTTACCGTCTTTAGCGCAAGGAAAACCACCTAAACCTCCTGCTTCTACTACCCAAGTTGCAGCCATGGTGGAAGCTTTGCGACTAGCTGCACCGAAAACTAAAAAGCGCGATGATGGATATTATAGTGAATGGCAAGTTAAGCCAGAAACTCTCAAAGGTTGGACGAGAAATTGTCTGAAAAAAGAATTAACACCAACTCAGTTTGAAAATGATTCCAAAGTAGCCCGTCAAGTTGTTTCTTGTATTACCACCCGTGAGTTAAATAAACAATTTGCAGCCACTAAAAACGATGAGAATGCTGCTGTGCGTGGTGTTGCTTGTTGGTGGATGACTGGTAACTATACTGGCTGTGATAAGGGCTTTACGGCTGGTTATGTGCAGCAGGTGGTTCGCTTTTACAAGCAAGAAGTTTCTAAACCAGCAGTGGTCACTCCTGCATCACAAAAAACCCCAAATAAAACCCCAAATTAAAATGATTCAAATTAGCTTTATTTATTGGGGATAATACTTTTAAAATATCCTGTTGAGGGTCAGGGAAGTTATTATTAGAATATGGCTAATAGCTTTATTCTTGTATAGGGGTAATTCCTGGATTACCCCTAATTTCTTCTGTTTTTTATGTTTTGCTTCCTCAAGATAAAATAACTGAGACAGAAAGAACAAACAAAATATTAAATTTACCCAAAAAAAGTAAACATTATCCCAAGTTTGCTAAAATTATTTAAGGCTAAACCAAAAATTAAGAGATGATTGACAGAATAATTAAAGGAGGATTTATCCCATGAATAAAATATTAGATAAAACCCTATCTAATCAAGTTGCAGAAACTATTAAAAGTAAAGCCAGAAAACCTTTTGATAATGCTTATAAAGCTGTTTTAGTAACTGAGGGGGCAAAGTATGTACAAGGCTTTTTAGTATTTGCGGGTAAGCCATATAAACCTATTGAACATGGTTGGATTGAAGTTAATGATGTGATTATTGATCCTACACTTCCTTTTCTCCAAAAAAAGCCCCAAGAACTTTATTATTTTCCCGCTCAAATTCTCAGTGTTAAGAAGTTAAAATCCGTAATTGAAGAATCTCAGGAAGATTATCCAGAGGATGATCCTTTACCTATTTATGGTGAAGCACCC
The DNA here is from genome assembly GCA_900299285.1 of Anabaena sp. 54. Classification (GTDB taxonomy): domain Bacteria; phylum Cyanobacteriota; class Cyanobacteriia; order Cyanobacteriales; family Nostocaceae; genus Dolichospermum. The sequence continues at coordinate 13,504 of OMJF01000236.1, forward strand.
TATGATTATTATGGTGATGTTATGTTGGGTGGCCAAGAATATTTGCTGGCCTATCAAGCCGCAGAGATAAAGTGTCAAGAAATTAATGGTTTAATTTTTGAAAAAAATTAGTTAGCATTCAGTTACAATTCTACTTTTGCAAGTTCTAACGGTTTTAAATTCCCTATTCCCTATTTATGAGTATCTACCAATCTCAAGTTAAATCGGATACGATATACCGACATCGAGCAAATGACTGGCGGTTATTTTTGCGCTTAGTACCCTATGGTCGTCGTTATGGCAAATTATTGGCAGTATCTATGTTACTGCTGATTCCTATCGCTGTTGCTAGTGCTATTAAACCTATGTTAGTCGGAGAAGCAGTTTCTTTAATTCGCCAAGAACCGACTACATATCAATTTTTGCAAAATATGCCGCTGTGGCAAGGTTTAAATATTCTCATTGGGATGTTGCTGATAGCAACGGTTATCCGCTTAGTATTAATAGGTGTACAAGGTTATTTAGTTCAGAAATTAGGACAAAAAATCACAGCGGCTATTCGTGAGGATTTATTTGATCATGTGACATCTTTAGCTGTACGTTTTTTTGACAGCACACCCGTAGGTAAATTAATTACTAGACTTACTAGTGATGTAGAAAGTTTAGGAGATGTTTTTTCCACTGGAGCTATAGGTATTATTTCTGATTTATTATCTATGGTAGTGATTATTGGATTGATGTTTTCAATTCAATGGCAACTTGCTTGTTTGTTGATATTTATTCTTGTGCCAATCACTTGGTTAATTATTTATTTTCAACAACAATATCGAGCGGCTAATTATAAAAGTCGAGAAGAACTTTCTCAACTCAATTCTCAACTCCAAGAAAATATTGTTGGTATTAGTGTAGTCCAATTATTCCGCCGCGAAAAAGTTAATTTGGAGTTATTTCGGGCTGCTAATCAACGTTATGTTAAGGAAGTAGATACTAGTATTTGGTTTGATTCAGCGGTTTCTGCCACCTTAGAATGGGTTGCTTTAATTGCTATTGCTGGGGTATTATGGTTAGGTGGTGGTTTATTATTAAATCAGCAAATCACCTTTGGTGTTTTATCAGCATTTATTTTATATGCCCAACAATTCTTTGAACCTTTGCGGAATTTTGCTGAAAAATTTACCGTGATTCAATCTGGTTTTACGGCTATTGAACGGGTAATTGATATTTTAGATGAACCCATTGAAATTAAAGATTACTCTGGTGATCAAAGTTCCCATAAAAATTTTGAATTTGGTTACATTGATCAGATCATTTCTAAGTTAGAAACTCAAGATTTTACGCCTATTCCTACTTTGGGGGAAATTAAGTTTGAAAATGTTTCCTTTGCTTATAAGGATGATGATTATGTTATTAAAAATTTAGACTTTACTATTTACCCAGGAGAAAAAGTCGCTTTAGTAGGTCCAACAGGTGCGGGGAAAAGTTCGATTATTCGCTTGTTGTGTCGTCTTTATGAACCAACTCAAGGACGTATTTTTATTGACGGTGTGGATATCCGCGAAATTCCTCAAAGGGAACTGCGAAGTTATATGACGGTAATTTTGCAGGAAGCGTTTTTGTTTGCGGGTGATGTGAAAAGTAATATTACTTTAGGTGATGATTACAGTTTTGCGGAAATTGAACAAGCAGCGGTAAAAACCAATGTTGCAGCGTTTATTAATCAACTACCCCAGGGTTATGATACTCAATTGCGAGAACGGGCGACAAATATTTCTAGTGGTCAAAAACAACTTTTAGCCTTTGCGCGGGCTGCTATTCGTAACCCTGAAATTTTGGTGCTAGACGAAGCTACAGCTAGTTTGGACGTGGCGACTGAGGCTTTGGTTCAAGAGGCTTTAAATCAGTTGCTGCTAGGGCGTACAGCAATTATTATTGCTCACCGTTTGTCTACGATTCGTAATGTGGACCGGATTTTTGTGTTGAAGCGGGGAGAATTGATTGAACAGGGTAGTCATGAAGAATTGTTGCAACAAGAGGGATTTTATGCCACTTTGCATAATTTGCAAATGTTAGGAACTTAACAACAACTGAATTAATACCTTGACGATTTTTTTGGAGGCGGGGTTGAACAAACCCCAACTCCACCTACGAATTAAGGCTTTTTTAATTTGGCCCAGGTATGGTTGAATGAGATACAAAATTTACTTAAAAAGTATACACCAAAAGACTTTCGACTTTATTCCCTGTTCATTGTTTATTCTACTTCTGTTTCTATTTTGTCTCCACGTTCCAGTTCCCAGAGAATTTGATTACCTTCACGTCTTACCCGTGAAACTATCCAATTTCGCCAGCGCCATTCGTCACCTCTACTGGTAACGGCGCTAGAGTGAACACTCATTAAGTCTGCTAATTCTGAACTGGTGATTAGGTAGCCTTTTTCGGCAATCTCGTCCGCAATACGCAAAGTTTCCACTAAGTTACGAAGTTGTGAAACCCTGATTTCAATGGGTTGTTCGTTGGTTGTAGTCGCACTTGAGGCGGTAGATTGTTCCATAATAGTTATATTTGATACAGATAAACTGCTTTCCAGTGTATTTTTATTAATTATTGTAGAGTTGATCGGATAATCAGATACTAGTGATTCACTCATTTCACTGATTTTAGGTAAAGTTTCGTAAACAGAGTTGGGGAATAACTGTTGTAGGTTAGGGGTTTTACCGTTAGCGAAGCAGCGAGCGATCGCATCACAGCGTTCATTACCAATATTACCAGAATGTCCGCGAACGTGCTGCCATTTTATCAATTGACTATTAAGTTTATCGAGGGTTTCCAAAAGGTCTTGATTTTGAACAGGACTACCATCTGATTTTTTCCAGCCTTTCCTTTTCCAACCTGGCATCCATTTAGTAATAGAATTAATCAGATATTCACTATCAGTGTACAGGATAATCCCTTGAGTTTGTCCAGATGATTTAAAAAATTCTAAGGCGGCGATCGCCGCTTGCATTTCCATTTTATTATTAGTGGTATGCTGGGATGAATCACCCATTTCATGAACTGAACCATCACAGAAATAGATAACTGTACCCCAACCCCCAGGACCAGGATTACCTGTACAAGCACCATCTGTGTATATACTTTCAATTATGCGTTGATTAAACATGATCCAGAATTGCTATATTATTGATAACGGTACATTAATTCTAACTTGAGAACATCAGTGAAACCGCAAATTTGAGCAAATGAGATCATTTCTACCCAACTTAAAAAAGCAATATTGTCAATATATCAGTAGTGTAGATCAAAAAAGAATTTTACCCAATTGGATTTCGGTGACACATATATTTAATTATCTTATTTTGGAAATGTCGTCAATTTTTTTCCACCACCCATTCAAAAAATTAATAGTCAAATTGTAAATCAAGCAGATGTTAAATTATACATCTTGCGTCTGGATCTCATGCACCCCCAAATTAACGGTAATAAATGGTTTAAGCTAAAATATAACCTTGTAGAAGCTAAACAGAGAAATTTATCCACAATTCTGACTTTTGGTGGTGCTTATTCTAATCATATTTATGCTACCGCAGCCGCAGGAAATATATTTAGTTTCCGCACTATTGGAGTAATTCGTGGAGAAGAAAATATCCCTTTAAACCCTACCTTACAATTTGCAGTTACACAAGGCATGGAATTAGTATATATTGATCGTCAGACCTATAAACAACGCCATACAGAGGAATTACAAAACCAGTTAAAACAGCGATTTGGTCAAGTATTTATTATTCCTGAAGGTGGTTGTAACTTAAACGGTATGCGCGGTTGTATAGAGATATTAGAAACAATTAAAGAGTTTAAAGAATTTAATACTGTTTGTTTAGCTTGCGGTACAGGAACAACATTAGCAGGGATAACACTATCATTAAATCAACCACAAAAAGTGATTGGTTTTCCTGTTTTAAAAGGTGGTGATTTTCTCAATCAAGATATTAATAATTTACTAAAAAATTATCTAAATTGTGACTTACCTACACCTGTCAATTCTCCCGCACCTTGGGAATTAATTTGTAATTATCATTTTGGTGGTTACGCTCAAATAAAAGATGAATTGCGGCTATTTTGTGATAATTTTCAACAACAACATCACATACCTTTAGACTATATATATACAGGAAAAATGTTTTATGGAGTTATAGATTTAATCAAACAAGGTTTTTTCAAATCCGAATCTTTACTGTTAATACATACAGGAGGTTTACAAGGTAATAACGGATTTAGATAATTAATAAAATAATTAATTTTTCATCCCTGATTTTCTCAAAATGCAGGGATTTAAGATTGATAATTTTCACAAATTAAGCTTATAAATTTGCTTGTTGTTGTAACCAAGAATCTACAGGTTGTCCGTCCTTACGTTTGAGTTCTATTTCTATGACCATGACTTCTTTAGAACCGGGAGGTGCGGGTTTTTTGTGGAAGATAATCTCATAATCTAAAGGATTGTGATTATGTTCTTTTAGCCAATCTTGGACTTTAGTAAGTGCAAAAAATGATTGTCCTTGGGCGAACATTTGGGTAATTTGCATTTGTAATCTATAGGGATTAATGCGACTCATTTTTATTGACTCCTTTGATATTTAGAATTATGATTATCTCACACAGCGGCGCAGAGGTGCAAAGACAAAGATCGAGATAAATATTATACTTTTCAAAAACAGCTACCCAATCAAGAGAAAGGTTCATATCAATCAAAATTTTCATGCGCTGATCAGGGGAACTTCAATTTCTTCAACCCGCCAAGCTGCATAGGCTAATACTTCATAAATATCGGCTTCTTCCAGGTAAAGATAGGCTTTGAAAATGTCATTTAAACTGTGTCCAGATGCCATTAAACTAACGATAGTACCAACGGTGACACCCATTCCCCGAATACAGGGTTTACCACCCATTATTTCTGGGTTGCGAGTAATTCTTGTAAGTTTTTGCATGGTTGATGAGATTGGTAAATTCTTGAATAAAGTTATAATGATCATTATAGTTTACCAGGTTGTGAGTGTTAAAAATATGATTAATGAAGATAAAGAAAGGATTGATAAAATGGAAAATCAACTTATTGATATGCGGTTAGCGGTGAGTGCTTTATTAGAAACTGCTACTCATCATCAACGAAATTTTGATACTATTCAGCGTAATTTTGAAACCATGCAGCGTAATTTCGATACGTTAGTATTAGAAATTAGAGATATGCGTTCTGATATGATGCAGATGCAGTCTGACATTAAAGAAATACAGACAGAAATTAAGGAAATACAAACGGATGTGCGAGGTTTACAAACTGAAAATCGGCGGATTTTGGATATTTTGCAAAATCGTCCTCCTGAACAGGAATCTTGATTTTAAGGAAGCATCCCAAATGTGCAAATTTATTTTTCTCTAACTAATAAAATACTCAAAGTGTTGATATGATTGAACCGCAAAGACAAGCCAGTGCGTTGGACGGCTCTCTGCTCTCTGTGCCGACTTGTAGCAACTGGCGTGCAAAGGACACAAAGGGAAAAGTTGGTAAAGTTGCAGTGATAATCTAAAATTCAGATCCCCAACTTCTTTAAAAAGTCGGGGATCTAAACCCTATTTCAACCCTGCTAATAAATCATTTTTCGCAGTTTCTAACGCCTCCGGTAACTTACTTGCGTCACGTCCCCCAGCTTGCGCGAGATTGGGTTTTCCACCACCTCCACCTCCACAAATTTTCGCTACATTTCCGACAAATTTACCCGCTTGTAATCCTTTTTTATTCACCTCAGAACTAAAAGCAGCAACGATACTTACCTTTCCCGCTTCAGGAATTGAACCTAAAACTACAGCACCATTACCAATTTTTTGCAGTAATCTTTCTGCGGCATTTTTTAATGATTCTGCGTCAACATCTTCCAGTTGAGAAACAATAATTTTATATTCTCCTACGGTTTCCGCAATTTGTAATAAACTATCAGATTTCACTATTGCTAATTGTGATTTCAGGCTTTGAATTTCTTTTTCATTGTTGCGAATTTCTGTTTGGAAAGTGGTAATTCTTTCGGGTATTTCTTCCGGTTTGACCTTAAAGCGATCGCACAAATCTTTTACTACTTTATCCCGCACATTCAAATAATCTAAAATCGCCGCACCAGATACCGCTTCTATTCTTCTCACTCCTGAAGAAACTCCCGCTTCCGATATAATTTTGAAAACGCCAATTTCCGCAGTATTATTAACATGAGTTCCCCCACATAATTCCATGGAAACACCAGGGAAATCAATCACGCGCACTTGATCACCATATTTTTCCCCAAACATGGCCACCGCACCTTTAGCTTTTGCTTCTGCTATGGGTAATACTTCAATTGTAGCACTATGAGCTTCAGAAATCCAACTATTTACTAATTCTTCCACTTGTTGAATTTCTTCACCATTTAAAGCACGAGGACAATTAAAATCAAAACGCAATCTATCAAAAGAAACCAAAGAACCAGCTTGAGAAATTCCGTCATTAACCACTTTCTTTAAAGCTGCTTGTAATAGGTGAGTTGCTGTGTGGTTAGCTTGAGCGCGACGACGACAACCGCTATCAATTTGAGCAGTAATTTCATCACCAATTCTAATTGTACCCCGTTCTATTTTTCCAAAGTGAATAAAGAAATCAGATTCTTTTTTCACCTCTTCAATTCTAATCAAAATCCCATCACCGTAAATATAACCTTTATCGCCAATTTGTCCCCCAGATTCTGCATAAAATGGGGTTTTATCTAACACAATTTGTACTTCTGTTCCTGCTTCCGCTTCTTCTTGGGAAATACCATTAACTAACAATACTTCAATTTTTGCTGTTATTGCTAATTGAGTATATCCTAAAAATTCGGTAGAGTGGATATGTTCTGCTAGTTTATCCAAAGAACCTTGTACAGTTAAATCAATAGTTTCGTGTGCAGCTTTAGCTCGTTCTACCTGTTTTTGCATTTCTGCATTAAAACCATTAACATCAACAGTGAGGTTATTTTCTGCGGCGATTTCTTGGGTTAATTCTAATGGAAAACCGTAGGTATCATAGAGAGTAAAAGCACTTTCTCCACTAATAGAAGTGTGTCCTTTTTGTTTGACATCTTGGATAATTTCCGCTAATAGCTTTTCTCCTCTATCAAGAGTTTTCAAGAAATTAACTTCTTCCCTTTGTAATTCCGCTTTAATAGCAGTTTCTCTTTGTCGCAAATTGGGGTAAATTGATTCCGAAAGAGAAATTGCGGTTTCTGCAACTTGGTTAATAAATTCACCAGAAATTCCGATTAATCTTCCATGTCTCACAACGCGACGAATTAAACGCCGTAAAATGTAACCTCTTCCCACATTAGAAGCGCGAATTTCATCAGCGATCATGTGGACAACAGAACGCACATGATCACCAATTACCTTTAAAGAAACTTTGGTATTTTCATCACTTTGATGATAGTCAATGTTGGCAATTTTCGCCGCAGTTTCTACTATGGGGAAAATCAAATCTGTTTCATAATTATTAGGAACTTTTTGGAGAATTTGCGCCATTCTTTCCAAACCCATTCCCGTGTCAATATTTTGATTTTGTAACGGCGTTAAATTTCCCGAAGCATCCCGATTATATTGCATAAATACCAAGTTATAAAACTCAATAAATCGGGTATCATCTTCTAAATTAATATGATCATCACCTAATTCTGGGTGAAAATCATAATAAATTTCCGAACAAGGACCACAGGGACCAGTAGGACCAGAAACCCAAAAATTATCATCAGCACCCATGGGTTTAATGCGTTTTTCGGGAACACCAATTTGATCTTTCCAGATGTTAAATGCTTCGTCGTCTTCTTCAAAAACGCTAACTACTAAACGTTCGGGAGGCAAACCAAAAACTTGTGTGGAAATTTCCCAGCCCCAAGCGATCGCTTGTGCTTTAAAATAATCACCAAAGCTAAAATTCCCCAACATCTCAAAAAATGTATGGTGGCGTTTTGTCCGTCCCACATTTTCGATATCATTGGTACGGATACACTTTTGGGAAGTTGTAGCGCGTTTAAATTCCGGTGTCCGTTGTCCCAGAAAAATCGGCTTAAATGGTAACATACCTGCTATAGTCAGCAGCACAGTCGGATCTTCAGGAACAAGAGAAGCACTCTTGAGGGGTTGGTGTCCTCGCTGTGTGTAGAAATCAAGGAATAATTGACGAATAGCGTTACCGCTAAGGTACTGGGAATTTGATGACATGAGTGTTTAAGCGATCAAATTTAATTAATTGAGGAAAATCTGCAAAAAGCATCATTATTATTTATAACTTATGACAGGAAAGATGAAATATATTCAGCTTTCAGCATTTTTTATCAGATTTTAATATTGAGATTCTATAAAACTTCAGTATAAATGAGTAATTTAGTGATTTTTTACTTGTGTCTAAAATCCCCGACTTCTTGATTTAACCATCTCAATAAATGATGATTTCTTGGTAGAAGTCGGGGATCTGAATCTTTAATCTATATCAGGTTCAACACCTAAAGAACGCAATTGTGCAATTAATTTTTCTGTTTTTTGTCTTTCTTGAGCTGCGCGTTGTCTTTCTTGATCTGCGCGTTGTTTTTCTTGATTTGCGCGTTGTTTTTCTTGATTTGCGCGTTGTTTTTCCCATTCTGCGGGAGTTAATACCCAATTACCATTTTTATCATACCAACGCAACCAAGGCATATTGACGTTTTTATAACTTCCTTCCCAAACTCCTAAACCTAATTCTATACTGGGTATCCAGAAGCGGGAATTTGTTAAATTTGCTTCAGTATAGCGATCGCCATTTAACTGAAACATTCTAAACTTAGATTGATAACGATCAAAAATTGCGTAATAAGGTACTCTTAAAATCTGCTCATAAATCTCCCATTTAACAGGGGGTTTTTCCACATCTCGCAATGTTTGACCTAAATCTTCTTTTTCTGTTCCTGGTGATAGCAATTCAACGATAATATAGGGATTAACAGCTTCTTGCCACACTACATAACTTAATCTTAAATCTTGATGATCACCATACAAATATGGTACACCCAAAACCGCAAACCAATCAGGACGTTTATACCACAATGGATGACGAGAATCATAATACAGATTCATGTCACTACCTGTAAATATTTCCTCACTTTGATAATTAGCAGGTGCAAATGTTTCTGATAATAATTGTGGTTGCAATAAATGGAATTGATCTGGCAAACCTTTCTCCTCTGGATCTTCACTCGGTAAATCATACATTGTGGGTAATGTTTCTTTAGGGGAAAGTGGCGGATCTATTTGATACATTTTTCACTGTCCTCAAGCTATAATTTATATTTCTATTATGTCGCACTTTCACAAATCACCTTTTTACACTTTTCAACAGAAACCCCTTCTCTCATAGCTATCACCAAAGCTTGATAACTTTCCCAATTTTCTTGAATCAGATTTTTAGACTGAAGCAAATGAAACCGTTGTTTTTGTTGATAAATATCCTCAGAAACACCAAGAACCTGTAAAAATTGCATTAACTTAATTTTATCATCATTTCCACCTTGAGGAGCATCAAAAATCAAAGTTTCCGCAGCAATTCCTGCCATTAAAATTGTACAATAACGGTCTAAAATTTGCGGACTAATTTCACCGTTTTCTATTTGCGTTGTTAACTCCCTATCATCTATTGATACCCCTCCTTGTCCTGGTTGTCCTTGTTGCCAAGCTTCCCACGCACTAAGAGTATAGCCAGTTATGGGAATTTCTAACAAGTGAGCAATGAGAAAATGACCAGCTTCATGATGTAAAATGCGTTCTTTATATTCTGGAGAAAATCGGGCTAGGAAGTCTAAAAATATCGTTCCTCCCTTACCTTGAAAACTGAAATTATCTAAAGTGGCAATTCCTAAAAATGTCACCGTAGCTAAAGCTGGTATTGTCGGAGAAAGATGTATTAACGGTCCTAATAAAGTGGAAAAAGTCATCAGAAAAACAGATATAGCAACGAGATTTATCGCAGTTTGGCTCATGGGAAATTTTTTTAATATAATAAAATAGAATTATACCTAATTTCTCAGCCATCAAATCAAAATTATGCAATCTCCATTAAGTATTATTAGTGTTGAACAATACCTGGACGCTGAAAAATCTAGCGATATTCGCCATGAATATGTAGCCGGACAAGTTTTTGCAATGGCGGGTGCAAGCGAAGAACATAACCTGATAGCGGGTAATATTTATGCCATATTACGTCCTCATTTGCGTGGGAGTTCCTGTCGTGCTTTCGTGTCAGATATGAAAGTGAAAGTTAAAATCAGAAATGCTAATATATTCTACTATCCTGATATTATTGTTACTTGTGATCCTGAAGATAAGGAAAGGTACTTTAAAACTCGTCCTAATTTGATTATAGAAGTTTTATCTAATTCCACAGCAACAATAGACAAAAGGGAAAAACGTATCAATTATCAAACTATAGATAGTTTAAAAGAATATGTTTTAGTTTACCAAAATCAAGTAAAAGTAGAAGTTTATCGTCAAGATGATCAAGGAAATTGGACAACGGAAGTATTAGGAAAAGATGATAAATTGCAGTTAGAATCAGTAAATTTAACTTTGACAATGGCAGATATTTATGAAGATGTGATCAGACAATTATAGCAGTTACTATTTTAAAATTCCAAAACTTGATTAAATCAAAACATTAGTTCAGGAATTTACCATTTTTATTCTTAATATTATAGCTCTTTGCTGGTGATAAAAGTTTTTCTCCCTGATATTCTTGCATTCCCAAAACTCGTCTTAACCCAATTTTTAAATATTCTGCTTGAGATTCAATACTAATAGATTGTCTCCCTAAGCGTTTAGCTACAGCAGCAGTGGTAAAAGTTCCCGCAAAAGGATCAAGTATTAAACTTCCTTCATGACTACTGGCCAAAATAATTCTTTCTAGTAGTGACTCTGGTTTTTGTGAAGGATGATTTTTATACTCTTCCATGCGATATCTCACGCGAGGAAAATACCAAGCATTACCAGGAACTTTTTCTGTATTATAGGGAGTAGGAACTGATTTTCTGTAATCAATTAATTTACGTTCTGCGCCAGTTTTCGCTGCAATTTTGATATCGTCTGCATTAAAAATATAATTATTTTTATCTTTTACACAATGAAGAATAGGTTCATACATTGAACCAAAATATTTTGTAGCTTGAACTCCAGAACTATCGTAATGCCAGATTATACGACTGAGAATAGTTAATTTTTTTCTCAAGTAAATGTCAAAATAAGGCATTGCTTGTGTACTTGTCATTATATAGATTGTGCCATTTGGTTTTAGGGTGCGGATACATTCATCAAGCCATTTATATGACCAATTTATATACTCTGCTTCTGAATCCCATTTGTCATGGAAATTAGAGAATTTTTTACCTATATTATATGGAGGATCAAGAAAAATTAAATCAATTCATTCTGAGGGAATATGATTTGATATAATGCTGACAGCATCACCGTGAAATATTCTATTTCCTTGATTTTCATAAAGTTCAAACATTATTTTCATGATGAAAATTCAGTGTTTTATCACGAAATTATATCATATTTTCCCGACTACATCCTATTAAAAATAAAAACCTCTGTCTAGAGATTTAGAAAAAATAAAAGGGACATAATTGTTGCACTACTGTAGGAATTTTGTCACTTTTTCCTATCAAAGCATAAAACATAAAATATATATAAATTTATACTATTATTAATTACAGATATTAATGATTAAGTTCTTGTGGTGCGGGCATCCTGCCCGCATAAGGTGTACCTCACTCAAGCTGAACTTGCTGTAACAAGAAATAAATTTGTGTGTATTTCATTACACCGGGAAACGCTATAAATATCAAAAATTAAAAAATATTGATAAAAACTGGATTTTCGAGTAAATTTAACTATCTTTCACAAGAAAAATAATCCTTATGCGACCAACTACAATACCAGAAACCAATCTTCAGCCATCATTTTTAGACAAAGCCCTGAATCACTTTCAAGCTTGGGCAATAGAGAATCCCCAAAACCTAGTTAGCCGTAGCTTTCTGCCTATAATCAGTTTTGTAGAGGGAACCATTGCCAATGATCCACCTTACCTAGACAGGAAAAGGCAAGTCCTGGGGAATGCCTTTTGTTGTGCGGGGGAAGTAGTCTTAGGAGACTTTAAAACCCTAGAAACCGCCCTAACCTCACCCCAAGCCCGTGACTGGAGACTGGGAACTTCCATGCTTAGTTCTAGTCATAGTCCAGGAGTTGATCAAGGAGGTCGCAATGTTCTTTTAATTACTCTCTCAGACCCAGCAGCCGGTGGGGAAAATCATGATGCTTTCCGTAAATGTGTTGATAATTACTTCTTTAATGAAGGGATGGTAATGCGTCAAAATGATCAAGTAGCACAACGGTTATTAAATAAGTTAGCTGCTGATTATGTAGATAGAATTACCAATCATAATTTAGAGGAATTTTTCAATAATGATCAACGGGATTGGATGGGGTTTTTAGTCCGGTATCTTCACTATGTTGTTTTTGGAATTAATCCTGATGATCAAGCAACAATAAGAATTATTACAAACTTGCACTATACCAAAAGGGGAACATTATATTATTTTGCTGGCAGCAGTATTTTGGAAAAGTTAAATATCTGGGGATTTCGTCAAGTACCTGAATTGGTAGAACAAGTAGCAACGATTTACGAAAATTCTCCAGCCTTAGCTAATTTTCAAGAGAACGACCCGAAATATCATAAAATGACGCGCCGAGAACTGGCAAAACTGATGGTATCTTTAATGAGTATTGCCGGGTTGCAAGGACCTCTGCACTTGGGAAAAACAGCCATGGGTTATCAATCCCTTCCTAATTACCAAGGTCGTCAAACTGATAAAATTGATATTAAGAATTATTGGGACAGACTCGATCTTAATGATCGTTCTAGTATTCAACTTTTTCTGTTAGAATGCGCCCGTTTGTTTATGCCCGTAAGTGCCTCCCACCGAGTTGCTACAGAACCATTTACAGTGACATTGGCAGGTAAAGCGCGAACCTTTCCCAAAGGAACTAAAATTTTAATTCCTATGCTTTTGGGGATGTTAAGTGAAGATATTTGGGGAAAAACTGCTTATGAATTTAATGCAGACAGAGAAAATCTTTGCCCTTTTCACATGGGTTTTAATTCCGTTGGTTCCCGTCATGCTGGACGCATTTGTCCGGGAAAAGACTTAGCTTTAGAAATGCTGACCAATGTTATTATTACCGTGGGTAAAGCTCGTCGCTCTTGCTTGAGTCAAATGTTATAATCTATACAAACAAGAAATATCATGAAGCCATTCCTACCTCAAAATGACCCCAACCCCGGACAACGCCAATCTTCTCTAGAGAAAGGACGGAAAGAGTATCAATTCATGTATGATTTTTTGCATCCTATGGCGATGCTCAAAAGCGTACCTCCGGCAGAGAATTTTTCTACTAAGTATATTGCTGAACGGACATTAGAGGCAGCAGAATTGCCTCTGAATATGATGTCTGTCAAAACTCATGCTATGTGGGACCCTTTGGATGAATTGCAAGATTATGAAGACTTTTTCCCAGTTTTGCAGAAACCTAATGTGATGAAAACCTATGAAACCGATGATTCCTTCGCAGAACAACGGCTTTGTGGGGTGAATCCGATGGTTTTACGTCAAATTAAGCAAATGCCAGCTAACTTTGCCTTTACCATCGAAGAATTACAGGATAAGTTTGGCAATTCTATTAATTTAATCGAAAGATTGGCAACAGGAAATCTATATGTCGCTGATTATAGATCCTTGGCGTTCGTTCAAGGTGGCACTTATGCCAAAGGGAAAAAGTACCTACCAGCGCCTCTAGCTTTTTTCTGTTGGCGCAGTTCAGGCTTTCAAAATCGAGGCCAATTAGTCCCTGTAGCCATTCAAATCAATCCCAAGTCCGGTAAGGTCAGCCCCTTGCTGACTCCTTTTGATGACCCTTTAACCTGGTTTTATGCTAAGTCCTGTGTGCAAATTGCTGATGCTAATCATCATGAAATGAGTAGCCATTTATGCCGGACTCACCTGGTAATGGAACCCTTTGCTGTTGTCACCCCTCGTCAACTGGCTGAAAATCATCCTCTGAGAATATTACTCAAACCCCATTTCCGGTTTATGTTGGCTAATAATGATTTAGCCCGCAAGCGTCTGGTTAGTCGGGGCGGTTTTGTGGATGAATTATTAGCAGGAACTCTGCAAGAATCATTGCAAATTGTGGTAGATGCCTATCAAAGTTGGAGTCTAGACCAGTTTACTCTACCCAGGGAACTCAAAAATCGCGGTATGGATGACGTGGAACGCTTACCACACTATCCTTATCGGGATGATGGAATTTTGTTATGGAATGCGATTAATAAGTTTGTATTTAACTATTTACAGCTTTATTACAAGAGTTCAGCAGACTTGAAAGCAGACGGAGAACTGCAAGCTTGGGCGCGGGAATTAGTGGCTCAGGATGGTGGTAGGGTTAAGGGTATGAGCGATCGCATTGATACCTTAGAACAATTAGTGGAGATTGTTACTACTATCATATATATTTGTGGTCCTCAGCATTCGGCGGTTAATTTCTCCCAATATGAATACATGGGTTTTATTCCTAATATGCCCCTAGCTGCTTATCAACCAATTCAACAAAAGGGTGATATTAAAAACCGTCAAGCCCTGATAGATTTTCTACCACCTGCCAAGCCCACAAGTACCCAATTATCAACTGTGTACATACTTTCAGACTATCGTTATGACAGACTGGGATATTATGAAGAGGAAGAATTTACAGACCCCAATGCTGACGATGTTGTCAATAAATTCCAGCAAGAATTGAGTGTGGTACAGAGAAAAATTGAATTGAATAATAAGGGACGTTTAGTACATTATGAATATCTCCAACCAAGACTTGTTCTCAACAGCATCAGTATTTAACTAGTTGCAGAATACATAAAACCCCATTTTTAATAATTTTTAATAAAATTAAAATGGGGTCAGGACTTACGCAACTGGCACAGCGATCGCTAATTAGCAGTATTTTTGTACTGCAATGAAGATGTGATTGAATCAGACTTTTTGAGAATTGTTAATTTTAATAAATTAAATAAATTGCAGGTATTAGCTTGATGATATCATAATTCAATGTTTACTTTGGGATAATGTGAAAGACTTAATTGTCCCTGACGAGAATGCTTACATTACAGCAAATTTCATTCTTATGAGGTACAAATCATAATCATGAAACTCTTGTGGGGTGGGCATCTTGCCCGCCCAAACTGTACTTTATGACAACGGAAAATGCTGTATATTTGATGACACGGTTTTAGACAAAAGGTTTTCAGAACAGATTGAAATAGTGCGAAGGCAGTATAGTGAAAATGCCTGCCCGCCGAAGGCGGGAGCATGGTATCGTCAAAGGGATTGGAATAGTCAATTGCATATATGTTAATCCTAAAACTCTCCAATTTTGGGTAATAGATTATCGTATTTTTAACCCTGATAATGATGGTTTAAGTAAAGTTGACCTGTCTGCCGACAGGCAG
>OMJF01000237.1 GCA_900299285.1 Anabaena sp. 54
AGGAACTACAGCACCGGAAATGATGTTGTTTCCGTATAGTAGAGAACCTGCAACTGGTTCACGGATACCGTCAATGTCAACGGGAGGAGCAGCGATGAAGGCAATTACGAAGCAGGTGGTAGCAGCTAATAGAGTAGGGATCATCAATACTCCGAACCAACCGATATATAAACGGTTGTTGGTGCTGGTGATGAATTCGCAAAAGCGATCCCATACGTTGGCGCTTTGGCGCTGTTGTAAGGTTGTGGTCATTTTATGAATGCTTTATGTTCGTATGATGTTTAGTAGGTTTTTTTGCCTACCTGAATATAACATTAAAGGATAAGTTGAAATTTGTAAAGATAATTAAAATTAGTATTAGTTATGTCAGTTATATGTTTTTCTTATGTAATAAGACATACGGAAATTTCACCTCATCATTGATCTGATTAGTGAAAATTTAAATTTATAGACGTTCCATATCAAGGATATACGGATATGTATTGTGCCATCGCACCCCTATAGATACTAAAAATCAAAGTAGATATAAGGTAAACTCCCTTGAGGAGCTAATAACCAAACTGCGTAAAAGCATAAGGGGACGAGAACAATCTTCATTGGCCAGCTAAAATCTAATTTCATTACTGCTTTGAAGCTATATGATACAGTCATAAGCAAAGCTATACTGACTAATAAGTAAAAAACTTGATATTGATTGCTATTGAGAGCTTCTGCATAAACCTTGTCCGCAAATTGTTGATCAGCAGGATAACCCCAAAGATGCTGCATAACTAAACTAGAGTCGCGGAGGTTGGGGAGACGAAACCAAATCCAAGATGTGAAAACCATGATTTGTGTTAACAGCCAAGCGCAGATTATTCCTAGTGGGCTTTGCCAAAATAGGTTAAAAATTGTGCAGCGATCGCTTAAAAAAGAAGTGAGGCGATGAACTGATAAAGCGATACCATGGAATAGACCCCAAACAATAAAACCCCAGGCTGAACCGTGCCAAATTCCAGCTAATAGCATTACTATCAATAAATTTCCGCAGGTACGTATCAATCCGCGTCGAGAACCACCCAAAGGAAAGTAAAGATAATTACGCAACCAATCACCTAATGTGATGTGCCAACGTCGCCAAAAATCTGCAATACTGGTACTCAAGTAGGGGAAATTAAAATTTTCCGGTAAAACTAAACCGAAAAGTAAAGCGCTACCACGGGCAATATCAACGTAACCGTTAAAATCTAAATATAACTGTAAGCCATAGGCAAAAGTAGCTAACCACAAATCAGTGCTACCTGCCCTTTGTAAATTACCAAAACATAAATCAACAAATATGCCCAGATTATCAGCAAAAATTCCCTTTTTAACCGCACCTCGCCCAATTAACCACAATCCTTCAGCCGTTTTATCAATACTAGGAAATTTTAGTGTATTTAATTGAAATTGTAGATGATGATAACGAGTAATTGGTCCAGAAATAAGTTTAGCAAAAAATAATTTATAGGTGGCAAATTCTATAAAATTAGCAGCAGCGGGACTACCACGATAGACATCTATTAAATAAGCAATACATTCAAACGTAAAGAAAGAAATTCCCAAAGGAGAAACTATCTTAGTTAATGATACATTTGAGTGATTAAACAGATTAAAAAATAAATTTTGTAGATGATTTATATACTTAAAACCCAAGAGAGTAAAAAGATTCAAAACTATACCAATGCCTAATAGATTTCGCCGATTTTGATGCAATTCCTCTTTAGATAAATGCGAGTCTTGAGAATGTTTGTTTGATGAGGTATTATTGCTAATTGCTAAACCTAAGCCGAAGTTGATAAAAGTTAGTATTAAAAGTAATGGTAAATATCGAATGTGCAAAGATGAGTAGAATAAAATACTGGCTATTAGGAGAATCCATAATCTAAAATTTGCTAAATAAACATTCCAGTAAATTACCAAAACACTTAACAGAAAAATCCCATAGAAAACTGATATGAATTTCATTTTTTATTGACTAATTATTGATATTTTTTAATTATTCACAGGGGAGAAATAGGGAAAAAATAACATAATAAGCATAATAACCTTTGCTATTTTCCCATTTTCCCATTTAATTACTTTTTTGTCCAGGAAATAACTGGATCTAGTGCTAAGTTTTTTGAGACTTCATAAGCACCATAGCGATTAATATGACTAGGGTCAGAAAAGTAATTACTTGCTGTTGGCCATAATTGACTTAAATCACGGTAAATAAAATGAGGATCACTTGTAAATTTTAATAAATGCTTTTGAAACTGCTGTTCATACTTTGTGCGAACCGGATCTAAATAATCTGAAGTTAGGGGCATATTTATAAATACCAAGGGGATATTATTTTTTTTAGTAAACTCTAGCACTGAACGAAATGCCTGATCTTGTTTACCCGCAAGCTGAAAAGATTTATAATCATTGTCGTAATCTCCGGAAACTTTTGGATATTTTTGATAATATATAGCCGGATTAAATCGAACAGATACAGGTAGAAATCCATCAAAATCAACTCCTTGTACAGAATTAGTTATTGCGGAATAACTTGTGAGGTTAACTTTTGATGTCACCTGGGGATTTTGATAAATAAAAGGTAGATTTTCAAGTTGTTTTTGCAGAATAGTTTTAAGTTGCTCACGGTTTTTATAACTAGCAGATAATCCAGATAAAGACTGATTTAACCAATCGTCAGCAACTTGATATATATTAATATTTTTCGTTGCCGATTTACTACTAATATTGCTTAGAGAACCTTGTTGATCTTTGTTTATTCCAT
Source organism: Anabaena sp. 54 (assembly GCA_900299285.1). Lineage (GTDB taxonomy): Bacteria > Cyanobacteriota > Cyanobacteriia > Cyanobacteriales > Nostocaceae > Dolichospermum. The sequence goes on from OMJF01000237.1 coordinate 2,786, forward strand.
CAGTATTTACTCTTGTTTTAGTTTTCTGTAATACTTGTTTATATGCTTGAGAGACAGCAATTGCATTGAAAGTAATATCTTCTCGTCCATTATTAAAAGCGCGAGAACCATCTGCCCATAAAATCAGTTTGGGCAGTTCTTCTGGTTCTAAAATCTGACGAATAAGACAGTCAACAACTTGGGCTGTTGCTCCATTAATGCCAAAGTTAAATATATCAAGATTGCCATGACCTTGGCTGGCTAAAGTTCTGGAAAGGGCTAGGGGGTCAACTCCTCTAAGAGCGCGGGAAGAACCAACAATTAAGACATCAGGTGGGCGTTTTTTCATAGCTAACCGCTGCTTATATAGAGCTAATTGTTCATCTAATTGCCTAGCATTAAAACTGGGCATTTGCGATCGCGCTGTTAATAGAATAGCTGTAGCAGTAGCGTTTTCTGTTAATGGTGTGACTGGGAAATTAGTATCATGATCATTAATAAATTTAGAAGCATTAAAAGTAGATTGATTGTGATTAAGTGATTCCGGTGTGACTGATTGATTTGCAGTTGGTTTTTTTTGATTATTTTCTTGTTGCAAAGATGACTGAGATCCTAAAGGTGAAGGTGAAACGATATTATTATTTTGGGGATAACTTTTAAGAGAACGTGCTAAGACATAACTTAATATCAAATCACTTTGTAAAACCAGAACTAATCCTAATCCCAGCCAAATCATACCATCACCAATTCCTTTATTATCTTGATCAGGTTTGTGATTTGTGTCCTGATTAAATGTTGTAAATAACTTGCTGTTTACCAGTAACTTTTTGATTTGTTTATTGATATTTGTTGTCCAATTTTTTGTTATTTGTTTAAACAAAGTTGGTATTTTATCGTTTCTTGAATTAGGGCATAGAATTGGTTCACCAGTCTGATCAGCAATCTCGTATCTTATATAAGATACAGTAGCAAATTCCATTGTCTCTGGGGGGACTAGTCGGGAACGTTCTAACATATTAAGTCCATGAAACCACAAAAGTTCTTGATCAGCAACCCGATTGCCATAAAGAGGAAAATTACTAATACTAGTAATAGTAGAAATTTCTAGTTTGTGGATAATAAATTGAGTAAATTTCCTAGAGACTTGATAGGGTGCAGGACAAATGGAATTATCACAGATATTGCAGATAATAGAGATTATATGTAATAGATTTTTCCTATCTGTTTGGTGTGGTAAACTATCATTAGATATCATCAGTGAAACTTCTGAGATTGTAAGTGTTTCTGTAGCTGGTAATAATGATTTTTCTCTCTGTTCTAAATATTGATTTACTTGATTTAAGTACAATCTATAATACCATTGGGGAATATCTTCACCTTGTTTGCGACCATAAAATAATACCTGGTATATTGAGGATTGATCATCACTAGTCAGGCTGTCTAGATTATTTTCTGCTAGAGATGACATTAACTCCAACAGGGTTTGCCAAACTTGTGGACACTCAACACTTTCACAGAGAATATATAGGTCATTACCTAGCAATTGGACTTGACTTACGTAAGTATTTATATTTATTAAATGGCTCAACGATGGTTCTAAAAATTGTTGATGATTAAATAATTTAAATGATACTGTTTTCATGGGCGGTGAAATTTAACAGGAAGGGTGTAATGATGGCTTTTGGCTGTATTTGTCAGCTATAACTATAGAATTATGGCACTTGAGCAGCTTTTTTACAATTTTGTTACCTGAGCGGCTGGCTGGAAAAATTGACAAAAATACAAAGATAGTGTTATCAAATTAGAGGCTGGGAAAAAGCGGAAAAAATTTATTCATTTACTAACTATTAAGAATTACAATGTCACAGGGAAACCAACGGTTCTGTTCTCAACCCAGATTAGATCTAATTCCATTCACCATTCCCCTATCTTGTTTTTTGCAAGCTGGTACTGTATCTATACTGATGTTGATCATAGCTCAGAAAGCCACTAGTGAAGCTTTAGTAAGCCTGGGAGAGGCAAGTGAAGAATTATTTCGCGGTGATCGCTTGCCTGTCCTCAGTTTTCCAAACGATCAGGAATAGTTGCTCAAAAAAACCCAAATTTGAAAATGGGCAGAGTTTAAATTAAAAATCCTTTGGGATCTTTAGCTTCCCAACCCAGAAAACCGTTAACTCGGATTTCAAAATGAAGATGGGGTTGAACAGAGGTGGGTTTTCCGGTAGTTCCAACTGTTCCCAAAATATGACCCAAGTTGACCTTTTGACCTAGAGTAACTTTAATGCCGTCAAGTTGGGCGTAACGGCTTTGTAAGCCGCCTGCATGGTTAATAATGACTAACTTGCCATAACTACCCTGTTCCTTGGCAAAAACGACAATTCCAGGAGCGATCGCCACCACAGGAGTACCTACAGGTGCTAATAAATCTACCCCACTGTGAAAAAAAGTGTCTTTTGTCACTGGGTGATAGTTCCAACCATAACCTAAGGCCACACTTGTAGTATTAGGGAGGGGATAACCAGTAATTTTTCCATTACTAGTTACTTTTTTAGTATCTTTTACAACTATCTTATTCGGGGATTTTACACCTGGAATTACTGGTAAAAAGACAAATTTAGGGTTTTTCTGACAACCATTAATTTCAAATACCGTATCTGGAGGAACTTGATACTTAGATGCTATTTGTCGCCAACTTTGATGGGGAGGAATTTCCACAACCATGCCATTAAAAGGAGGAATTTGTAGTGTTGTTCCCGCAGTGACCACGCCCTTCTCCACGGCAGGATTCATACCAGTAATTGTTTCTGGTGCTAGATGATAGCGACTAGCTATAGCTGCTAAAGTTTCACCAGGACTGACTTGATGACCTTGAATACGAGCTAAAACTGGAATTGGACAATTTCTGGGACGAGCATTGGCGGTTTGTGATTGCGGCTGTATAGATAATAATCCCAACGTGCTAAAAAATGTGAGAAAACAAAGTGAACAATAGGAAAATTTCATGTAAACAAGTCCACAAATCGCTAATTTTTAGATTTTAGTTGGGGATTCTTAAAGATAGGATAAAGATTTTGGGCGTTGGTGAATGAAGGTATGATTTTTTCTCACCCAGAAGCGCTCAGGACGCTCCAGAGTAAGAGTTTAAGAACTAGAATATTTGATTTTCATGACTCAATTCAGCAATGCCAGATTTTGCCTATATCTATTGTCCATTTGGGAGAGGTTTGCAGCGGTTACAGCTTGTCACCAGTAATACCACAATGCCTAAAACTGCTATAAATAAAAATACAGGCATGAATAAACACGCCTGTGGGGTTAACTATTGATTGGATAAATGTTCCAATTGCATTCTTTGTTCCATTTGGCGAAGAAAATAGCCCGTCATCATTGCCGAGGCCAGTAACCCTGCTAGATTGTCCCGATCTGTTGTAATCTGGACATGAAAATGCTCTGGCGGCATCATCCCCACTAGTCCTTGGACATTCTGAGAAATGATTTGTTTAATTTCCGGGCTGACAGATTGGGCGACACGGGCTAAAACTTCGGGAGATTGATGCTGTAAATATTTAAGTAGTTGATTTGGGTTGTCCCCAAAGCGATCATTCAGAAGTTGATTAGGGTGTTGCTCAGAGTCGTCATGCAAAAAGTCAGGATCAAACACCATTAGCGATTTATATTAGCTTAACTGTTAATTCTACTTTAAACCATATTAGTAAACTAGCGGATTTTTTACGGGGAATAGGGAAAATGTATGCTAGGCTACCCAGTTGGACTATCTTCTAAATTCAGTTCTAGTTGTTGTTCTTGTTCTGGAGTTGTCAAAATTTCGGGAAGTTGTTCAATTTGGAAGTATTGATGAAATTTTGCCGTTATTTGCAGGGAGTAGGCACGAGAATCACCTTCTCGGCGTTTGCGAACAAAACCAGATTCTACTAATTCTTGAACGTGCTGATAAGCACCAGAACCACGAATGTTAATTAATTCGCTTTGTAGTATAGGATTATGGAGTGCGATCGCTGCTAATGTTCTTAAAGCTCCTACACCTAACTCTACTGGTATCAGAACTTGTACTAAATCATGAAAATCAGAGCGCAGTTGTAAACTATAACCGTTTTCAGTTTCTATGACTTCTAAGGCCGTATCCCGTCGCCCATAATTCTCAATTAGTTCGATAACACCCGCTTCGGCTCTAGGGCGATCGCACTTAGCATATTCAGCAATTTCACTGATAGATAAGGGTTTACCTTTTAAATAAAGAATCGCTTCTATCTTTGTAGCTATAGATATATTCTTGACCATTCAGAATTTTAGATTTGAGATTTGGGATTTGAGATTTTTAAATTAGTTACTAGAAAAAACGCTTACCTCTTGATTAATACCTATGACTAAGTATAAATTCAGCGATCGCTAGATCTTGAGGAGTGGTAATTTTCAGGTTAGTTTCCTCCCCAGGAACTATTCGCACTTCCATACCACATTTTTCAAACAAAGCCGCATCATCAGTAACTTCCCAACCTTGACGAACTCCTTGAGTATGACACTGTTTTAACAAATTAACATCAAATCCTTGGGGGGTTTGAGCCGCCCATAATTGCTTACGATCTGGTGTGCTTGTAATAATCCCATTGTCATCAACAACTTTAATTGTATCTTTAACAGGTACAGCTGCAATTAAACCAGGACAATGTAAAATTGCTTCCGAACAAGCATCAAATAAATTTGGTGTTACTAAACAACGAGCGCCATCATGAATTAACACTTGTTCCGCATTAAGAGGCAATGCTTGTAGACCATTATAAACCGACTCCTGACGAGTAGAACCACCAGGAATTAATGCTATTGTTTTTTTTAGGTTTAAGTCAGCGATAATGGACTTAAAATCATCCCAATCGGCAGATTGAGAAACAATTCCTATCCAACTAATAGAACTTGCCGCTTCTGCGGCTAACAAAGTCCAAGCAATCAAAGGTTTTGAACGTACCTGCAATAAAAGTTTATTACGGTTTGCGCCCATTCTTTTGCCACTTCCGGCTGCGGGAATTAGTAAATGCACAACTCTCCTGAATATTTAACTAATAGATTAAATTTAGATTAAATTAAAATGTTGCCTTAAAGTGCTGGTTAAAATAGATCCCCGACTGCTTTGAGAAGTCGGGGATATGAGATAAAAATCATTTTTTTGCAGCTAAATTTGTTGGTGGCCGCTCATTACTCCAAGCCCACCAGACATAACCGCAATGACAATGATAAAATTCTTGCCATTTACGACCACCATCTGGAGTAGTTACGGGCGATCGCCTATTTAACCACACATTAACGGCTTCTCGACTACTGGCGTGGCATTTGGGACAATGAAACTGATGGGCGTGAGTTGCCTGATTTGTCCATTCTGGGGGATGAGGGTCAAAAGCGTCCATATAAATATAAAGTGATAAAGTGTAATAAAGTGTAATCTTAATAGCCACGGAATATAGATAATTATGACTAATAATGGATGCTATGGAGTCAAATATTGAAATTCGTCGTTTATTGGATGTCATGCCTGCTTCTGGGCGAATGATGACGAAAATCGTCAGTAAACCAGAACAAAAACAGGTAATAGATGGTGCCTTTCCCCTGCCTTTAAGTCAATCAAGACCGATATATATTAATTTTGATTTGTGGCGACGGTTAACAAAACCCCAACGGGATTTACTGCTATTGCAGATAGTTTGCTGGTTAACAGGCGTAAAATGGTTACAACCTAATATTTATCAAGGAGTAGTTTTAGCAGGGTTTATAGGAGGAATAGTCGAGGCAGTGCAGTCTGATGTAGTAGGTGTGGTAATATCTGGGGGATTAACTGCTTTAGCTGCTATACAGATTTGGCGCGTGAATAGATCTCAGGAATCAGAATTAAATGCTGATATAGCGGCTATTCGTATTGCCCAAAGACGAGGTTATTCAGAAACCGAAGCTGCCGAACATTTGTTAACGGCTATTGAAGCTGTAGCAAAAATAGAAGGACGTTCTGGACTGAATTTTAGTGAATTAATTCGTTGTCAAAACTTGAAGGTAATCGCCGGTTTATCGCCAGTTGGTATCCCTAAAAATTATCAATAGAAGAAGTATTAAAGTGTGGAGATTGAGGATTTTAGATTGGCAAAACATTGAATTAGTTGGGTCTTGAAGCGGCGAGGCTGGTAGCGAAAATTCCCAATCTAAAATCTCAAGTCTAAAATCTAAAATTTTTTGGTCATTTGGTTTATATTATGATCATGTCACCTAATTATTACCATAATATTACCCATGGAAATCCCAAAACCATCTGTTAGTTTAATTCGGGCTAAATCTTATGAACAAGAAGCTTTAAAAGAATCATTGGAAACACTGCTAGAACCTTTAGGGGGTATGGCAGCTTTTGTCAAACCAGGAAATCGGGTTTTACTCAAACCTAACCTACTGACAGGTTCTCGGCCTACAAAAGAATGTACCACAAGACCAGAATTAGTGCGTGCCGTTGCTGAAATGGTAATTGCAGTTGGTGGAAACCCATTTTTAGGAGATAGTCCTGCTTTTGGTAGTGCCAAAGGTGTAGCAATAGCCAATGGTTTATTACCAATTTTAGAAGAACTAAATTTGCCACTTGTTGAATTTCATGGTAAACGTTATCAAACAGTAAATGACAATTTCAATCACTTACTTTTATCTAAAGAAGCAATGTCAGCAGACGTAGTTATTAACCTTCCCAAGGTTAAATCTCATCTGCAATTAACCCTGACATTGGGAGTAAAAAATCTCTTTGGTTGTGTTCCTGGTAAAATGAAAGCTTGGTGGCATCTAGAAGCTGGTAAAGATGCTAATAAATTCGGGGAAATGTTAGTAGAAACTGCCAGAGCAATTAATCCCACTTTAACAATTTTAGATGGTATTATTGGTCATGAAGGTAATGGACCTAGTGGGGGGGAACCTCGGAATTTAGAAATTTTAGCAGCTTCTAGTAATGTCTTTGCCTTAGATAGAGTCATGTTAGAAATTCTCAAGGTTTCACCTGCACAAGTTCCCACAGTTGCAGCCTCTCAAAGATTAGGAATATGTCCAGAATTAAATGATATTTACTTTCCTAATTTATCACCTGATTTACTACAAATTACAGATTGGCAATTACCCGACAAATTAATGCCTATAGATTTTGCCATGCCCCGTGTGATTAAATCTACCTTTAGACATCTTTACATCCGATTTATCAAAGAACCCATGAGTGCTTATATAAAAACTCCTTAGCTCGTTAGTACCTATTATTCTGCGGCTGTTCTTGTACCTGACGCACTTGGTATCCTTGAAGATGTAAAAATTGGACGATAAGTTCATAATCAAGCCAAGTTAAAATATTTAGGTATTACTATCATGATCAGCCGCTTTTAAGGTATTTTAACTATCAGATAGAGAATTAATTCCCTATCTGAACTGGCTAAACATATTGATTTTATACAATATTTGTATAAATAACACTTAAAAAAATCTTGGTGCTAGGTAATACTGTAGTATATATATCAATTGTTATCAGAGGGGAATAACCTTGAACCAAGCGACATTGCACCAGTTGAAGGTGTTCGAGGCTGCGGCACGGCATGGTAGTTTTACACGCGCTGCGGAGGAGTTGTTTTTGACTCAACCTACCATATCCATGCAAATCAAACAGCTAACGAAATCAGTGGGTTTGCCATTATTTGAGCAGGTAGGAAAGCGTTTATACTTGACGGAGGCGGGACGGGAATTATTTGCTACTTGTAGGCAAATTTTTGAGACTATGGATAAGTTTCAAATGACTATTGCAAATTTAAAAGGATTAAAACAAGGACAGTTAAGACTAGCGGTAATTACTACTGCTAAGTATATTATTCCTAGATTGTTGGGTCCTTTTTGTGAGCTTTACCCTGGGATTGATATTTCTCTCCAGGTGACAAATCATGAACTAATTTTAGATCGAATGATGAATAATTTGGATGACTTGTATATTATGAGTCAAATTCCTGATCATTTTGATGTCAATTTCCAGCCATTTTTAGAAAACCCTTTGGTAGTTCTTGCACCCGCTAATCATCCTTTAGCGAAAGAAAAAAATATTCCTATTGAACGCTTGGGTGAAGAACGGTTTATTATGCGTGAACCGGGTTCAGGGACTCGCAGCGCTGTCCAAAGTCTGCTTGAGAAACATGGAGTCAAGGTCAAAGTTAAGTTGGAATTGGGAAGTAATGAAGCGATTAAACAAGCTATCGCTGGTGGCTTAGGTATTTCTGTATTATCCCGTCATACATTATTAACCGACGCTGCGGAATTTAGCATTTTAGATGTGCAAAATTTTCCAATTAAACGGAATTGGTATATGGTTTACCCCGCTGGTAAGCAGTTATCTATTATTGCTCACACCTATTATGAGTATCTTTTGGAGGCAGCGAAAAAAATTACCGAACAAGGTGGTTTAATTCCAGATTATAATTCGACTGAGGCCTAATTTTCCTCACGGACTACACCACCCACTACTGGTTTAACTTGTCCAT
>OMJF01000238.1 GCA_900299285.1 Anabaena sp. 54
AAATTATCCCATCTACAATTCCAGAGCTTGAACAAGTGATTTTAGAGATTATTAGGGACTATTTAGAGGATACTTGAAAACTTTCAAATTCTAGACTTGCGCCACGCTACGCTATCAGACAATTAATCACCGTCAAATTAACAACCTTGTTTTCTCGTTCCATATCTTTTCCCGTTAGTTTTTACAGTTCAGAATAATTCAGGAATATGTTCATTTTCATAATTTTCAATTAATACACCAATGACTTCCATAAGAGATGCCAAAGGATGGGTTTCATCTTCACCAATTTGATCAATGAGTGCATCAAGTATATTAACTAGATGTTTATCTTCTGCTTCTGTATGAGGAACAAAAACATTTTCGGCAATGGATGACCAAGCTGTGATAGTTTGATTGATGTTTAAGGTTTGCATTATTCTTGCCATTTTCCTTGATCGTATTCTGGATGAGTTAACACTGCACGAATATAGGTTGAGTTTCCTCAAATCAACCTTAACTTTAGCTATTCCCAATCTTCATATTTTAAACCATGAATACGTCTAAATTCACGGATATTATGAGTAACTAGAGTGAGATCATTTGCTAATGTGATCGCTGCAATTAACAAATCATTAGGACCAATAGGAGTACCTAAAGAATCCAGACGAGCGCGAATTTGTCCAGCAATTTTTGCCGCTTGACGATCTAGCGGTAAATCAACAAATTCAGCAAGTAAATTTTCTAAGTGAGATAAGTTTTTATTAACATTTGTACTTTTGTAAGCTCCATAATATAGTTCGCTGTACACTACAGTACAAATATAAATCTCTTGAGCAGGAATTGATAAAAGTCGTTTAGTAACAGGTGAATTTCGATAATTGAGAACTTGAATACAAGCATTTGTATCTAAGAGATAGGCCATTGAAATTCCTCCCGTTCTTCAAACTGAAGCTGTTCTGGAATTTCAATAATTTCACCTTTCCAACCACCTATTACCTCTTCTAAAAATCTCCGAGAGTATCCTAACTCTTCTGGAGATTTATTTTCAGATTTTAATGATGTTTTGCCAATACGTTGAAATACAATCACCATTTCTAATTCTTCATTAGCAAACTCAGGAGGAAGTTCAATTTTGACTATTCTATCATTACCAATTTGTGTTTTAATTTTCATACTTTCCATAATATCACCTACAATTTTTGAAGATGTTTGTTCTTCTAATGAGTTTAACATAACTATTACAAATTACGAATTGCTTGTACATCTGCCTCTAAATCTTCCTTTTGTAGATGGTAAATAAGCCTTTTCATTTTTAAGAAATTGATAAGTTTCCTAAGGATAGTGAAAAATTGAGAATATGGTGTACTTGTACTGCTCCAATCATAGAGGATGTTTGAAAAGTATAGGAATTGGTATAATTTGTCATTCTGTTCGCGGTGCGTGGCGTTAGCCATCTGGAACAAAGTAATTTGTAGGTTGGGTTAAGCGACAGCGCAACCCAACATAATCTAAAATACCATAAAAAATAATCAATCCCATCCTGTAAATCCTCAAATCCTGGACATTATCTCGACTTACTTCGACTGCGCTCAGTACAAGTCGCTCGATAACCACCTGATTCTGACAAATGCTACAATTAATAAATCACCACAAGGAGCATAAATTTATGCCCATTATGACTATTAAAGATGTAGAAAAACTGCAAACTGCTATCAATGATGCAGGTTTAGATTATGATGTTGAATTAGAAAACGGTAACATTTCTATTATGGGTCCATCGGATATTGTTTCTAGTGAAATTGGGATTCTTTTCAGTCGAGTATTAGCTAACTGGGTTTATCCCCGTCGTCTAGGAAGAGTTTTTGATTCCGCGGGTGGTTTTATTTTACCAGATAGTAATTTAACTGCTCCCGATGTTTCCTTTGTCCGTGCTGCAAGATTGCGTCAAACTCCTCGTTATTTTGGTGAACTTGTACCCGATTTAGTAGTAGAAATTAAATCTCAAAGTGATAGAATTAATATTCTAAAAAAGAAAATTATCAATTTTATTAATTTGGGTGCAGTAGCGGGAATTTTAATTGATCCTGATGAAGAAACTGTTACAGTTTATCGTTCTCAAGGTGAACCAATAGTTTTGAAAAACAATGATATTTTAACTTTACCTGAACTTTTACCAGGTTGGGAATTACCTATTTCTGAATTATGGCCTCCTGTTTTTACGGAGGAAGAAACACAGGAGTAATTTGTAGGTTGGGTTAAGCGACAGCGCCACCCAACATCATCTAAAATACCATAAAAAATAATCAATCCCATCCTGTAAATCCTCAAATCCTGGACATTTTGATGCGAAATAATGTATAATATCAATTAACCAAAATTTCTATATATAGAGTTATTTAATATCCCCGACTTCTGAAAAAAGTCGGGAGTTTATTTCATATTTATTTTGGACTATAGGGCAGAGAAGAATGATGTAAAATAATACGCAATTTACCATTATTACCCCTGATAAACTGCCAGGTTTTATCCACTGTTGTGACTTTACCTGTTTTATCAGTAATGGAAACATTACCCATAGTGGTAGCAGTATTACCAACAATAAAAATACCAGCGTTGCGAATTTCCACTTTTCGCCATCCTTTGAGCGCAAAACCAGTATCTTGAGGGAAAGAGGAATCACCACCCACAAAATAAGACAAAGCTCCTTTGTGTGTCGTGCGGAAGGTCTGGTCTCCAGTGGTCAAGGTTGGCTTAAACAATACCAATCCTGATTGATAAGCATACAATTCATCTATCACCTTGTCAGCCAATGTTCTAGCGGCAGCTATCCCCTTTTCATCATAGGTAGTGCTAATGGAAACTAATGCCTGACCCCAGGCTTTTTGGGCGGCCAACACTTCAGCCTCAGTAATGGATGTATTAACTACTGATGTCTTAGGAGTTGATGAGACTGGCTTAGTAATGGTACTATTAACTTGACCATGAGCTATTGATGGCGCTGTCACCAACAAGGCTATAGTAGCAGCAGTTACAGAAAGATTGACTTGTAATTGTTTAATAAGATCGGTTTGCATATTAAGAGGAAGTATGAAAAGGAAATTACGTTTTCCATAACATCTAACCACATTGTGCCAATCTAGTCCAATAACTACTATAACTACTATAAATAGTTACCATCAGTAATTACTATTCCAGTGAGGTACAATAAATCATAATTAAACGCAGATAAACGCAGATGATTTGTTAATTAACCTTTTAATCAGGGAAAGCTAAACCAGTTCTAGGATCTCTGATATATAATCCTAGTGTTAAACTCCGCATGACTTCATCCCAAACAGGTATTAATTGTTCTGCTTGATCTGCCCAATAATCAAAGGTAATTAAACATTGAATATTAGAACCCAAACCAACACAAGTTCGAGAAAAGGCTTCTCTGGGTTCAGCTTGAGTGTCAATAAATTTAATTTCACACCACATAATTTTAGCCGTTTGTCTTTTGACAGTGATCACTTCTCCTCTGGCAATTACATCACGACTATCATCTTCCATGATTTTCTTTAAAGTAGATTTGAGGGGAAACAGAGTCCAATCATTAGGAGGTAAATGATTGTAAGACATTTCTAAACAACAATCATCATCAGGTGGTTTTTTATCTGTGAATTTAAAAGATTTTTCCTGGGGTTGAGCTATCCAACCGCGAGGAACATTAAACCGCACAGCCCCCCTACCTGCCACAAAAATATTGTATTCTGGGGGAGATTCCCAATGATGATCTGGTTTGAGGTCTAGGGTTTCTTTAATCCATTGGAAGTTACTTTTTTTACGTTTTGTCATAATTTTATTTGAGTTTGTAGTAATATTTATTTGCCTTGATAGAGGATGTTAATTTTACCTTTATGTTTCTATTTCCAATCTTACACCATCATACAGCATTTCTATGGGAAATTCAAATGCAATACTTGATAAGGTGATCATGTCTCCAGTAGTGTAGGGATAATAAAGCCACATTCTTCCTTCTCCTCGACAATAACGTTCAACAGAGATTTTTTCAGAATCAATTAAGATATATTCTTGTAAACTGGGTATGGTCAGATAATATCTAAATTTTTCCTCTCTATCTTTACCGCTTGTACTGGGAGAAAGAACCTCAACAATTAATTTAGGATTTTGGATAAATTTACGGGCATTGATGTCTTCAGGGTGACAACTGACGATCAGATCAGGATAGAAGTATGGACCTTTAGAGGTAACTTGTACTTTTACATCTGATACATTGATTCGACAACCTCTAGGACGGAGGTGAGGACGTAAAGATGTGTAAAGATTGAGAGCAATATCATTATGGGGGATTGTACCACCTGTCATGGCGAAAACTTCGCCGTTGATGTAGTCGTAGCGAATATCTTGGTTAAGTTCCCATGCAAGATATTCCTCAATGGTCATTTTTGCTGGTTGTTGGGGAATGGCTATCATAGCAGGATTTTTCTCAGTTTGTTTTGATTATAGCAACTGATAGGAAAATAGTTATTAATCAGACAAAAAAAATACAACTAATCGTTCCTCAACTTCTTGAATATAATCTGTCAAACCTGTATCAACTCCCCTTTCTCGTAGATGTTTTAAATTTGTCTCTTCCCAACATAGCTTTTCCCGTTCCTTTCGCAGTTATAGACATCTTTTTTTCACCCATTGTTGTAATAAATTGAGGTAAATTTTCATTTTTAAATATTTGTGTAGATGATGAATAAGTAAGCATTGACAGACTATGTAAAGCCAGCCTGTAAAATAGATGTTTTACCAGTGCTGTTAGGTAGGAATTGGGAGGGTTTAACCAGTGTAGTTGTCATTGGTGGATTATCTTGAGTTTTCTTGATTTTATCATTGGATATTTAGGTGCGATCGCTTTTTGGGATTTGAAAAAGTGCGATCGCAAGTTTGGATAAAATTTTTAATGGTTGTTCACGAATTAATTATAGAAATTAGTTTAGAAGGTAGAGGAATTTGTTTTTTACCACTACAATAAACAGTTTCTATCCATAACTCTCGCGCTTCATTAATATTTTCTATTGCTTCTTCTAAATTGTCTCCCTGACTCATACAACCTGGTAAGTCAGGAATCATCACTGTATATCCTCCGTCCTCTTCTGGATAAATAGACATGGGATATTTTAAAGACAGATAATATTCTAAAGATTGATGCTCAAGTTGAGAATTAGTTTTCATCTTGCCAATTTTCCAAATCTAGTAATCTAATCGTTTCTTCAATATACGTTCGTTTAACTTTTTTACCTCCTTTTTTGGGAATAATAATCACTTCTCCTTGATCATTTTCAAAAGCGTGATGACTTCCCTTCGCTCTAATTTCCTGATATCCAAATTAGCTTATCGCTCTGAAGGACTCTAATAGACACCTTTGAAAAAGAATCTGAAACTCTTAATCTGTCTAGCTGAAAACCTAATTTCCAAAGAGGTCTAATCTTTAGGTAATGACAGTTAATTCTGAAATACAGCACTTCCCGATGTTATGAGGTACAAGAACCCCACCCCCAATAAAAGTTTATCCTTTTCTTCCCCCCGCAGCGGGGGGTGCGAGGGGGGATTGAGAGGGGTGCTTCAGATGTACCTCCTAAGAGCGGAAACCCCTGCATCTTTATAGATATTTAATATTCCGTAGTGTTGTAGTGAATGATCAGACATGGTAAAATACTGATAAACTTAGTTTTTACAACATCTGGTCAATGAAAACAATCTTAAATTCTCAGCATCCTCTGATACTTAAGTTGGCTGCAAGTGTTTTGGTGTTTTTATCAGTTTTCGTAACTGGTATAAATTCTGAAAGTTTGGCCGCTGCTGAAAAAGTAACTTTTGCAGCCTATGGTGATATACCTTATTTCGCAAAGTTAGCAGATGGTAGAACTGATGAGCAAGTTTTAATCCAAGATATTGCCCCTAAATTCCGCCAACGTGAAGATATATCCTTTGTGATTCATTTGGGTGATCTTGGTCGTCCCCAGGATACCTGTTATGATACTTGGTTGGAGAAGAATAAGACATTTTGGAAAACCGATATAGTTAAACCTGTGTTTTTTACACCAGGAGATAATGATTGGACTGATTGCGATCGGGAAGGTCTAACTGTTAGAAAATCAGAGTTGGAAAGACTAGACGCAATTAGAAAGGTGTTCTTTAGTAAACCTAAAACTCTCAATCCTGAATGGCGATATGAAGAACAAGCCACTTTACCTGAAAATGAAACTTGGTGGTACAAGGGTGTCCGTTTTGTAACACAACATATCGTCAGCACTGATAATGGACGCACTGAGATACTTCTTGATGATCCTATCAAAGTTAATCAATTAGTTGATGAACGGGATAAGGAGAATGCTATTTGGCTTAATCATGCTTTTGAAATGGCAAAAGATAGCGATACATCAGCTGTAGTTGTAGCGACTCAATTAGATCCTTTTGCTCCTGATGGTAGTACAGGTGATGTTTTCAGCAGATGTTTAAATAATCATGCGTATAAAGGATTCTGTGAAGAATTGCAGACATTGGCAGCAAATTTGGATAAACCTGTATTATTAGTTCACGGTGATACTAATGCTTACTGTTATGATCAACCTTTTCCTGTAGGTAAAACTCCGAAATTATGGCGCTTGAATGCACCTGGTGATTTTAAAGTGATTGACGCTTCTTTAATATCTTTTGATCCTAGCAATTCTAGCAACCCTTTTGAAGTTACCGGACTATTATCAGGTAAAGAACCTCCTCAAATCTGTGATTACAGTAGATAATAGGTGATTAATTGATGATGCGATATCTGTCAAAAACACAGCGATCGCACATCATATAATTCTTTAGACATCTCCAGAAATTAGGTTTTCTCCTAGACAGATTAAGGGGTTCATATTCTTTTTCGGGCGTTGGTGAATGAAGGTATGATTTTTTCTCACGCAGAGGCGCACAGGACCTCTGAGAGTAAGAGTTTAAGAACTAGAATATTTGATTTTGATGATTTCAAAATCCTTGTACAGAGGTGAACTGGGTAGGGATTCTCGGCTCTACACTTATAATTCATACCTAGTTTCAGCAACCCCGGATTTTTCTCAATTTGTCTTGATTATAGCAACTTACAAAAATATCCAATCAAAAAAGGCGAGGAAGTCAAACTTCCCCGCATTATTAGAATCAATCAACTAAGTTATTGGTTGTGAAAAATCTGAGTGTAAGTAATAACTCCAGATTAAACAGTAACAATGAAATCACTAGCAACCAAAGTAGAAGCACCAAGGATATTTACAGATGCAAACTCACCACCGGTACCAAAACCAGCATCACTACCATTTTGGTTATAGAACAGGCTACCGAAGACTGCGTTATAAACAATCCTAGCACTGCTGATTGCTGCGTCAGCATCATCTGTAACAACGGCAAAGTCCGAAGCAACACTAAATCCGGCACCAGCAACACTGGTTAAAGCCGTAAATACTGTCTTGCTCAAAACTATCTTGTCACCGGCGCTAAAGTCAGCGATGTTGTCTAAACCAAAAGTTGTTGCACTAAAAGCTGTAGTGCCATTGAATACGAACTGGTCATTACCAGCACCACCAACTAAGTTGTCAGTACCCAAACCACCAACCAGGGTGTCATTACCAGCACCACCATTAAGGATGTCATTACCAGCGCCACCGTTTAAGTTGTTGTTAAGAGTATTACC
The DNA here is from genome assembly GCA_900299285.1 of Anabaena sp. 54. Lineage (GTDB taxonomy): Bacteria > Cyanobacteriota > Cyanobacteriia > Cyanobacteriales > Nostocaceae > Dolichospermum. The sequence goes on from OMJF01000238.1 coordinate 7,697, forward strand.
GATGAGACGGTCATTACCCAAACCACCAATGGCGTTTTCAATGGTATTGATTGCAGATAATGTGATTTGTGTAGTACCCAAAACGGTTTGAGGAGTGATGACACCCAAATTCACACGAGCGCCTAATGTAGCCGCAGCACCAGCAAAGCTAATGGTATCTGTACCAGAGGCATCCGTAATGATGTCGCTACCTAATCCAGTGAGAGTGAAGAGATAAGTATCGTCACCAGCACCACCATCAAGATTGTCATTACCTAAACCACCAATGAGGGTGTCGTTACCAGCACCACCAAGGAGAGTGTCATTACCAGCACCACCATCAAGCTGGTTATTACCACTGTTACCTGTAACAGTGTTATTACCACTGTTACCTGTACCATTAACATTGGCAGTTCCAGTTAGAGTCAGGTTTGTTTTTGTTGCCGCTAATGTAGCAGTAGCAGCGGAGGTAACAGTATCAGTGATAGTTACAGTGCCAGTGACAAAGGGGATAGTTGCACCAACGGGGTTAGTTAATGTGACGGTGAATTTTTCATCCGCTTCAGCAGTTGCATCAGATGTGGTGTTAAAGGTGATAGTCTTGCTGGTCTGCCCTGGAGCAAAGGTGAGTGTGCCGCTGAGTGTGTTACCAGAAGCAACGCTGTAGTCAGCGGCGGTAGCAGTACCAGCAGTGGTAGCGTAGTTGACTGTTACAGCAGTAGAACTAGCTTCATTCAGAGTCACTGTCACCACAGCACTTGATCCCTCTACCACAGTTACATCACTGATGCTCAATCTGTTGGGTATGTTAAGAGGAGTGTCTAGCTTGAGAAGAATTATTTCGGTGTTGTCAAGGTTGTCAATGGCATAGCCAGAGTTGTTAACGGAATCAGGACGACCTATGTTATTATTAATAATACCAGAAAGAAGTCCACCGTTTTTAGGGAAGTCGTTGTCGTTGGCAATTAAAATGGTATTTTTGTCAACGATAACAATGCTTTCAATTGTTCTGAAGGGGAAATCAAAGGTGGTTTTGCCATCTCCATTAACATCATTGGGGTCTATAATGTTTAACAGGTCTGCAACTTCTGTCTTTGTGCTGGTTGAAGCTAAGTCTACCTTGAAGACTTTCTTGAATGCAGCCGTGGTTGCCCCAGCATTAGGACCTAATCCAGCCTTATCATCCCGCTCAATAACTAGAAACTCATTATCATTGATGAATGTCAAATCACCAATTCGATTGGCAGGATCACTAAGTTGGTAGGTTCTTACGTTGCTGCTGTAGGTTTTGGTAGCAATGTCAAATTCAAAAATCCGTACAGTGCCAGCAGGATCACCATCAACGGTACTTTCTAACATGGTGTAGATTTTAGTTTTGCTGGTGTTGATTCCCCCACCTTCAAAACCTCTGGAACTGGTTAAGTTACCAGTAGCAGTACCAGCAATAACCAGAGGGTTATCTAATTTAGAGATTACACCTGGGGTAGGAATGGGAGCGTCTAACAATGTACCGGTGGCATCAAAATGTAGTAAGTAAGGACCAAACTCTTCTCCCACCCAGATAGTACCGTCTTTATCAAAAACAAAGGACTCTAGATCAAAGTCAGCACCTGTCAGGTTTCTGGTTGTAGTACCAGCATTGACAATTGTAAATAAGCTACCAATTTTATTGTTTTTGTCATTGAACTGAATGTAGTCCAAAACATCGACACTGCCGTCTCCGCTTTCTGTTCCCTTAAAGTTGGGGTCAAAACGGTAGAGACGCAGTAAAGAGTCCGCACTGGTGGCTTTGGTTCCGTAGCCGTTATCTTCTAGGAAGTAATAAGAGCCGTTGTTACCAAGTTGTACACCACTTAGACCCTGAATTGGCTGTCTTGGTAAAGGAGATGGTCTGCCGTTTAATTCAGTAGTGGTAAGGTTACTGCCTGACGCTGGTCCATCACTGTAGCTATCAGCAGGTAAGGAAGCGAAACCGATTAATTGTGTTGTAGGCATATTAAGGATTTTTCTGTTGATGTCGTTTTTACGTGCCAGTTCAGTTCTTTAATTACATTGCCTGTCAGGTTAGAAACCAGATTCTTATTCCCACAGGGGGTCTAACTTAAAACTTGAGCAACCATGCTCTGAAAACCTCTCTTGACAAGGAACAAAAGATACAAGAGCTAAAAACTCGTCATCAGGTCTTTAGAGGCTGTTTTAAGCTATTATCTCTTGTTTGATGTCAGGACTAGGTACAGCATGAGACACCCATTTTTAATTGGACGATTAAGTAACAAAGAGTTAATCAGAACAGTTAAGATATTGGCACTGGAAGGTTAACAATAAAATAAGCAAAGTACAATAAATGGTTAAATTTTGGCGTTGTATCATGCCAGTATGAATTATGTTTCGCTGATAATTTTATACTCTATATCAACAATGCCGCTTTTTTGGCGTTGCTGAAGTCAGGTATGAAATGAAGTATAATAAATGTGTAAAATTAAAGAGTTCACTAACTACCAAAATCACCATGACACGCTGGTTTAATATTGCCGGACCTTGTAAAGACGATATCCACTATCTCCTATCTCCCACAGTCAGATTACCAGACTTGGAGGATCTAATTCAACAACGTAGTTATTTCGTCCTCCACGCGCCCCGACAAACAGGGAAAACCACAGCAATGTTATCCCTAGCAAAACAACTTACTGATACCGGAAATTATGCCGCAGTCATGGTATCAGTAGAAGTAGGAAGTGCATTTAATCATGATCCAAAT
>OMJF01000239.1 GCA_900299285.1 Anabaena sp. 54
CGGGGGCGGGGGTAGGCACGGGGGCGGGGGTAGGCACGGGGGCGGGGGTAGGCACGGGGGCGGGGGTAGGCACGGGGGCGCTACCCCTACATTAAATCCAAATCTTTTAATTTATTTTCCTTGCCTACCTATCATGTATTTTCTGCTAAAAACTTACCAATATCCCCGTTATATAAATGAGTTATAGAAACAATCATTGATGGGTACGCAAATAATAATTTAATTGATATTGAGTTTGTTTTCTTTGTCATAGGAGAATATGGTGTGTTACGCTGTCACTAACACACCCTACGTATCTATAGTTACAGCTACTACTAAAAAATCTTTACAAATCATAAGTTATCTTATTTGTCAATAGTACATTTGTACGAACAATCAAAGTACATTATTTATCGGATAATTTTGCGCCAATTTACTCTTTTAAACCACTGCTAATTTCTGGGTTTTTGCATTTTCGTTCAAAATTGATCTCTGAAACGACTATAAATAAAGACTTTTGCAAATCATCTTTTTAGTATGGTGCAAAATTGACAATAGTAACCCAATTATGAAATTCTCTGAAATTATAGCAAATCGCTGAAAGTATAGCAACCTCGTTGATAAATAGAAAAGATTCTCAATTAATTATTAAGAAAATCTAAAGGCAAATTGTTAAAAGTTATAAATATCAAAAGTATTATTGATTTTATATAATTTAAGCTTATCATACAGCCATGATAAATAATATATCTGATAAATAGCATCTAGGATAAAAATAAGAGCATATTATTATATTATAGATTATAATTGTGCGATAGCGAAGTGCTGCCGCAAGCAGTTTGCTCTTTTGATACACCAACCCTAAATTTAGCCAGATTACCAGCTTGGACAATTGAAGATGGTATCATATATTCTCGTTTTGCTTGATTATGCGCGAGGAAATAAGTGAAAGTTTTAGTTATCGGGAACGGGGGACGGGAACACGCTCTAGCGTGGAAATTGCTACAATCTGCTCAAATTGAGCAAGTGGTCTGTGTACCAGGTAATGGGGGTACTGCAACTATGCCCGATTGTGAAAACTTATCCCTAGCGGTCAATGACTTTGCTGGTATTAGCCAATATGCGGTAAATAATGATATTTCTTTAGTAGTTGTCGGTCCAGAAGTGCCTTTAGCTGAGGGAATTACTGATTATCTGCAAAATCAAGGCTTAATGGTGTTTGGTCCAAACAAAGCAGGAGCGCAAATAGAAGCAAGTAAAGCCTGGGCTAAAGCATTAATGGCAGAAGCGGGAGTTCCTACGGCCAAAGCTGCGGTTTTTACTGAGGTCATACCAGCAAAGGCATACATTCAATCTGAGGGAGTACCAATTGTCATAAAAGCCGACGGTTTAGCTGCTGGTAAAGGTGTCACAGTTGCTGAAAATATTGCCCAAGCAGAAGCAGCCATTGAGGCAATTTTTCAAGGACAGTTTGGATCTGCTGGTAATTCCGTTGTCATTGAAGAATGTTTACTGGGACAAGAAGTATCTATTTTAGCTTTAACTGATGGTTTAACAATTCGGCCGTTGTTGCCCGCTCAGGATCACAAGCGTGTCGGTGAAGGTGATACCGGAGACAATACTGGAGGTATGGGTGCTTATGCTCCCGCGCCCATTGCCACACCGGAGTTAATGGCAAGAGTGCAAACAGAGGTATTAGAAAGAACTATTCACGCCTTACAGGCTAGAGGCATTGACTACCGAGGCATTTTGTATGCGGGGTTAATGATTACACCTGATGGTGATTTTCGGGTTCTAGAATTTAACTGTCGCTTTGGTGATCCAGAAACCCAAGTGATTTTACCAATGCTAGAAACACCCTTAGAAAATCTCATCTTGGCTTGTATAGAACAACGCTTGGCCGATATGCCGCCAATTGCTTGGAAACAAGGTGCAGCAGCGACAGTAGTGGCTGCTTCTGGGGGTTATCCGGGAGAATATGTCAAGGGTAAGGTAATTAATGGATTAGTAGCAGCAGATACAGCCGGGGCGACAGTGTTTCATGCGGGGACAAAATTAAATGCAGACCAGGAAATTGTTACAGATGGAGGTAGAGTTTTAAATGTAACTGGACTGGGTGCGGATTTCCAGGAAGCTTTAGATCAGGCTTATGCAGGTATTAAAGAAATTGAATTTGATCAAATGTATTATCGTCGGGATATTGGTTATCGGGTTTGTAACAGGTAAATAAATTTACTCTGTGGGGACTTGATCACTTTTGGGTGGTCAGTCCAAATTTTTTTGTGATTGTATCCCAACTCGCGCCGCAAAGGCATAAAACTTTGTATGCTGAATCTATATAGTTGTTGATAATTTTTGATTTAAAAAGGTGCAAGAAGATTTTCGCTTAATTGTTGATTTGGTTTCGGTGTTTGCTGTCGCAGCCTGTGGTGGTCTATTAGCAGCACTGTTAAAGCAACCTGTGTTACTGGGATATATCATCGGTGGTATGGTTGTTGGACCTACTGGACTGGGATTAATTAAGGAAATTGTCCAGGTAGAAACTTTAGCCCAGTTTGGGGTGGCTTTTTTGTTGTTTGCTTTGGGTGTGGAATTTTCTTTAACGGAACTCAAGAAAGTTAAAGCGATCGCCCTGGGAGGTGGTACTTTACAAATTATCCTCACTATTCTCGTCACCGTGTTGGTTTGTGGTGTTACCGGTGCTTGGGGAACTTTACCGGCTAAAGGGGTGTTTCTGGGTTCGATTTTGTCTTTGTCTTCCACCGCTGTGGTCCTCAAATGTCTCATGGAACGCAATGAAACGGAAACACCCCACGGACAGGTAATGTTAGGGATTCTTGTCGTCCAGGATTTGGCTCTAGGATTAATGTTAGCCGTATTACCTGCTCTCCATCAACCAGGAGAAGCTATTGGTGTGGCTGTGGTTATGGCTTTGGTGAAAATTGGTTTATTTGCGGCTGGTGCTTATGCTGCGGGAATTTGGTTAATTCCACGTTTATTAAGGTTATTAGCCGGTACGGAAAGTAAGGAGTTATTTTTATTAGGTGTGGTGACAATCTGTTTGGGAATTGCGCTCCTGACGGAATACTTAGGGCTATCTATTGAAATGGGCGCATTTGTCGCCGGTTTGATGATTTCTGAGGTAGAATATGCTGATGAAACTTTAACTATTGTTGAACCTTTACGGGATATATTTGCTAGTTTATTTTTTGCTGCTATTGGGATGTTAATTGACCCGGTATTTTTGTGGCAAAATCTAGAATTAATTCTGGGATTAGTGGCTTTGGTTTTTGTGGGTAAGTTTTTAATTGTTACTCCTTTGGTCAGGTTATTTCGCTACCCTTTAAAAACTGCTTTAATTGCAGGTTTGGGACTAGCTCAAATTGGCGAATTTTCCTTTGTTCTCGCTAGTGAAGGACAAGCTTTAGGTTTGGTTTCTCGGCGGATATATTTATTAACTTTGGGAACTACAGCTGTTACTTTAATGTTAACTCCCTTTGTCCTGCGATTATTACCTTTTCTATTCGATTTTGCAGAGTCTATTTCTTGGCTTAAACCCTATTTAGTAAATGATCAAGCTCTTGATTTATCGGCAGATTTACCACAAAAAAATCATATAGTAGTTTGTGGTTATGGCCGCATTGGTCAGAATTTGGTAAAGTTATTACAGCAATATCAATTACCTGTGGTAGTTATTGACCAATCGGAAAGTCGTATTCAGCAGTTACGGGAAGCAGGTATACCCTATGTTTATGGTAATTCTGTCAGTCTTCATGTCTTAGAAACCGCTGGAGTAAATCACGCCCAAGGTATGGCCATTGCTCTCCCAGATCCAGCAAGTATTCGACTATGTTTAAAACGGGCTTTGGAACTATCTCCAGAATTAGATACAGTTGTCCGTGCTACTCAAGATAAAAATATTGAGGTTCTTTATCAATTGGGAGCAAAGGAAGTAATACAACCCGAATTTGAAGCTAGTTTAGAAATGGCAAGTCATCTATTAATTGCTGTTGGTTTGTTACCAGATTTGGTACAACAGAAAATCCAGGAAATTCGCCAAAATCATTATTTAGATTTACGTCCTCAACGTTCTCCTGCTGAAGTTTCTCAGTATTTACAAAAGGTAACTCGTGATCTGAATCGTCGTTGGTATGATTTACCAGCAAATTCTCCTTTAATTGGGATGAGTTTAGAAGAGGTGAATATGCGTTATTTAACTGGGGTGAGTTTAATGGCTATTCGTCGTGCTAATGGTGAGGAAATTGATTATCCTAATCATCAAACTACATTTATTTTAGGCGATCGCTTATTAGTGGTAGGATCAAACCAGGAACTTAATGCTTTAATCGCCTTTGCTGAGGGTAAAATCACTATTAAATAGCTAGAAAAAATGTTGAGGATAGAATGTAATTAGAGGTTGTCTTAAAGGTTTATGGCGATTATAAATCGCTACTACACAAGCAAAGTCCACCTGCGTGGACTAACGAAAAATTAAGGATTTGAAACCTGCGTAGGCAGGTTTTGTCTGTGTAGATGTGATTTCTAATC
>OMJF01000240.1 GCA_900299285.1 Anabaena sp. 54
TCATCTAGGAGGATTTTACCACCACATTTTTCACAAAAGTTAGTACCCTGGGGATTTTGATGAAGACAGGTGGGATTAAGACATTGACTCATGGTAGATTGTGGGTATTTCTAGGGATGATCATACTATACTAAAGCAAGCCAGGGAATAAATTCCCTGTCTAATAGCTCAAGTCCGTTTTAACGGACTAGGAATTTTTCTAAATGCTTAGTTATCTTTAGATGATTTGCACTATTAGCAAGGAATTTGAGTTCCTTGCAGGATAGAGGTTTCAGGTTAGGTTTTCATCAAAGAGAGTTCAATACAATCTTCTCTGGGCTGTGTCATGCTAATTTCTACATTAGGTCCAAAATATTTGGTCATCTTTTCTTGCTTTTGTTGCCAAGTATCAAAGCTAATTAATGGCGAATCAAATTCTAAAATGAGGGTATAAGCACCATTAATTTCAGTTTCTCGTAAAGCTGTCACTATTGGTCTTGATTCGTCCGTGGGACTTAAACCTAGATAAGCCAGGGCTTCGTCTAAATGGGCTTTTTGTCCATAGCAGTAGCGTGTGATATCTTTACGGATTTTAGTTTGTGTGACAGTTGCCTGTTGTTTTCTGAGTGCTAAAATTGATGGTGTGGTGGTTTGGCTAAAGGGTATGGGTTTGAGTTCATTAGCTTTGAGGGCTAAACCTCCCAATAGCAGGGGAAAACCATAGAAAAACCCCACTAAATTGAGGGTAGCGTTATCTGCAAAATAGGCAACAAAACCTGTAATAGTGAGTATACTACCGATTGTTAAACCAAGTGTTCCCAAAGAAATTCCGCCCAGCATAATTTGAGATTAGTATAATTTATGTTTATTCTTAGTTCTATTATCATCGCTGATTAGGGGCAAATTGACACAGAAATTAATATTATTGTTTTTTGCGTTAACTTTAGATTTGAAGTGTTTAAGGACTGGAAGCAAAAAATGGATATTCAGACAATTAAAGACCGAATTAGCGCGGTTCAAGCTAAACGTGAACGGTTGCTGAGTTTACTCGAACAACCAAATTTAGGAACGTTAAGGGTTGATGTTAATCAAGCATTGGAAGAACTAGATGATCTACTGGATGAATTTAAACGCACTGTTCCTAATGCGTGAAGTAATTAAGCAGGTTTAATAAAAAAAGCGTCGGGTATGTATTATGAATAATATACCCGACGCAGTTTAATTTTGATAAGAATTGATAATTTACAGCGAATTTAATTGAAGTGTATTAGACCTTTAGCGGGCAAAATTTCCGCACCAGATCTTACAGCATTTCCCGGTGTAATAAGGTACACTTTTGGTAGGCAAGATGTCCACCCCACAAGAGTTTCATGATTATGATTTGTACCTCATAAGAACGAAATCTGCTGTATAATCTCGGAAAATGGTGTCTAATTTAGATGAGACAGGCTTAAATTTTTCTTCTGAATAGGAAAAATACTTAGCTGTCCTAACTGTCTGACTAAGGTAATGAGTTCTTTTGTGGGAATATCTTTTTTGCAAATTTTATCAAATTTATGACGAGTTTGATTTGGCTGAAAAGATGTTTCATCTACAGATGAATAAGCTAAAATCCGAGTATTTGGAGATATATCATTAATGTAATGAGATGCTACCCAACCATCCATAATTGGCATTTGTAAATCGAGAATAACGACATGAGGCTGATATAATTTAACCATTGCTATAGCTTCCTGACCATGAGCAGCTAAACCAACAACATGAATATTCTCTTGAGTAGAAAACACTAATTTTAGGCTTAAACGAGTCAGTTCATGATCATCAACTACGAGAATATCCAAGTTAGAACACTCAGGGGACAACATTAACATTCCAAAAAAAGAATAAATGTAAATTAATACCAATTTGAGAAATGATTGTCGCAGCTAAAAAGTTATTAATTTTGTTTGTGCTAATTTAGTAAGTTCTTGACAATTTAAAATCCCAAATGGTATGAATTTTTATAGTCTATGATTATTAGTAAAATAATTCACTCTATCTTATGGATGAATTTTAGTGATTAAAAAAATATTTTTATGTAGAAAAAAGATTTAGTCATGTCTTTTTTGCATCATGATTTTATGAAAAATTAAATTATTTGCTATTACAATTTTCCGGTGTAATGATGTACAATCTGGGCGGGCAAGATGCCCACCCCACAAGGTGCTATTACAATTTTCCGGTGTAATGATGTACAATCTGGGCGGGCAAGATGCCCACCCCACAAGAGTTTCATGATTATGATTTGTACCTCATAAAAACGAAATCTGCTGTATATTCACATCTGGCTTTTTCTATTTTCTAATTAATACCAGTAGAACGTAATGCCATAGACATAATAGTTTTTTGGGAATTAGTTTCTGGACAGTTATTGCCGGGGCATCTTTGGATATAATTACCATCAGGTTGTAGTTCCCAAGCATGGCGATTATCTGCTAACATAATTCCTAATATTTCTTGTAGATCTTTAGCAATATCTTGGTCTTTTATTGGTGTAATTACTTCCACCCGACGATCTAAATTACGACGCATCCAATCAGCACTACCGATATATATTTCTTCCTGACTATTATTGTGGAAGTAATATATGCGAGAGTGTTCTAAAAAGCGGCCAATAATGCTAATTACACGAATGTTTTCGCTCAGATTTGGTAGTCCGGGACGTAAACAACAAATACCGCGAATAATTAGGTCAATTTGTACGCCCATACGAGAGGCTTCGTATAATGTAGAAATGATTTGTGGATCAACTAGAGCATTCATTTTCGCAACAATTCGGCCGGAAAATCCATTTTGGACATTGGCAATTTCGCGGTGAATTAATTCCAGAAAGCGATCGCGCATATTCACAGGTGCTACCATAATTTCTCGATAGGATTTTTGACGAGAATAGCCTGTTAAGAAATTAAATACATCTGTTAAATCTGCACCCAATTCTTCCCGACAACTAAATAAGCCTAAATCTGTATAGAGTCGTGCTGTTTTCTGATTATAATTGCCAGTACCAATATGTACATAGCGACGCATTTTATCTTTTTCCCGTCGCACTACTAGAACTATTTTGCTATGGGTTTTTAACCCTACTAAACCATAAACAACATGAACACCCACTCTTTCTAAACGTCTTGCCCAATAAATGTTATTCTCTTCATCAAATCTTGCTTTTAATTCTACTAATACGGAAACTTGTTTGCCATTTTCCGCCGCAGTAATTAAAGCATTGACTATCGGTGAATCCCCGGATGTTCGGTAAAGGGTCATTTTAATGGCTAGAACCTGGGGATCATGGGCTGCACTAGTAATAAAGCGCACTACAGTACCAGAAAAGGATTGATAAGGATGATGCACTAGTATATCTTTTTCTCGAATTACGGAGAAAAAGTCTTTTCCTTCTTCTGGTTCATTGATATCAGTATCAATACTGGGTTCTCTAAGTCTTTGTAACCGGAAAGGAACAACAGATTGACGTGGGGGATCTTTGAGTTCTGGGAGGGGTAATGCGAGAAAATACATTAAATCCCGCAGTGCTAAAAGACCATCAACCTCATAAACATCGCTTTCAGTTAATCCTAAATCCTGTAAGAGACGAGAACGAACTGATATAGGTGTTTGGGAACGAATTTCTAATCTGACAGTATTTCCACCCATGCGGCGTTTACGGAGTTCTTGTTCAATAGCCAAGAGGAGATCATCTGCTTCGTCTTCTTCCAATTCCAGGTCAGCATCCCGGGTAATACGGAAAGGGTGATATTCTTGAATAATCATTCCTGGAAAGAGGGATTCTAAATTATGGGCGATCGCTTGTTCTAAAGGAACTCCTGTCCAGTGTATAGTGTTATAATCTTCCTGGGTTGCTAATTCTGGTGGTATGGGTAAAAATCTGGGTAAGACTTTGGGAACTTTGACCCTAGCAAAAAACTCCTCTTCTGTTTCAGGATTCTTGACCACCACTGCTAAATTTAAACTAAGATTAGAAATGTGGGGAAAGGGATGACTAGGATCAACAGCTAAAGGAGTCAGAACGGGAAAAACCTGTTCCTGAAAATAATTATCTAAGTGATTTCGCTGTTTTTGATTTAATTCTATGTAATCTAAAATGTAAATTCCCCTTTGGGTTAAAAGTGGTCGCAGCACTTCCTCAAATTCCGCGTTGTGCTTTTTTAATTGGGGTTTGAGATGTGAACGAATATCATCTAGTTGTTTTTGTGGTGTCCGTCCATCAGGTGTTAATAAATTGACAGTGGCTTCTACCTGTTGCTTTAACCCTGCTACTCGCACCATGAAGAACTCATCTAAGTTAGAACTAAAAATAGCCAGAAATTTCAGCCTTTCTAATAGGGGAGTTCTAGGATCACAAGCTTCATGTAACACCCGGTGATTAAATTCTAGCCAACTTAACTCCCGGTTAATGTAGTATTGTGGATCACTTAGATTAATAGAGGTATTATTTTTTTTTGATTTCGCCATGATCATTTAGATAAAGTAGATATTGTTTATGAAATATGAATACAAATATCTTAATTGTTAGTGCATAGATTTTTACAGTTCTTAATATAAAAACTTGAGCAAATTCTTAATTAAGTATTTCTATGTATAAAAGTATATTATAAATGCAAATATTACCCCAAAATAATAAAATCCTGAGTGTAAAGAGTTCTCCCCAAAGCGGACAAATTTTTATTACCAACCATACATATTAATTTTATGTCTATTTACCTATTTCAAGCGACTCGTCGGCGGTTAGCGATTTGGTACACGGCTATAACTGCAATTTTATTATTATTATTTGCTAGTGGAGTATATTTATATGTTCACAGTACATTAATTGAAAGAGTTGATGATACATTGTATCATGTAGTGGAAGTTGTCGAGCGTTCTTTAGTTATTGAAGCCACAAAAATCCAACCTAATCAACTGCGAGTAAATGTAAAATCTAGTTTTCCTAATAATGCTGAAAACGCCGAAGATGATCGCATTGATTTAGAGTGGTTTAGTCCTAATGGTGAATTATTGTGGTCAACTTTTTCCGAAATATTAAATATTCCTATTCATCCTAGTCATACAGGTGAAACAGTGCGAGTAGTAACCATGGGAGCATGGGGAGAATCTGCACAATTGTTAAGACAAGTTACCAAAAGAATAGAAAGAGGAAGACAGGTTTTAGGATATTTACGAGTAAGTCATCCCTGGTTTGAGGTGACAAAACCTAGCCGACAATTAATCTTTGATTTGGCTTTAGGAATTAGTTTAATGCTATTGTCAGTAGCCGCTAGTGGTTGGTTTTTGTCGGGTAAAGCCATGAAACCTGTGGGAGAATCTTACCAGCGTTTAAAACAATTTACGGCTGATGCTTCCCATGAATTGAGAAGTCCTATTGCTTTAATTCAAACTAATGTCCAGGTAGCTTTGGCTGATTTAGATTTAGTCAAAGAAGAAAATAATACTCTTGAATATCGTCAACAATTAAAAATCATGGAAAGACTGACTCAAAGAATGGGGAAGTTAGTTAATGATTTGCTATTTTTGGCTAGACAAGATAGTGGAATTAACACAGATGTATTTTCCCTTTGTCCCCTTGATGCTTTATTAATGGAAGTAGTGGAAGAACAACAACTTGTAGCGAGAGAAAAACAAATTAATTTGGTTTTGAATTTAGTCGCTTCTCCTGGGACGGAAGTTAATCCTGAATTACAAGAAAATTGGTTTACTCTCATGGGAAATTGGGAGCAATTAGTGAGATTATTTACAAATTTGATTGGTAATGCTTTGCAATATACTCCTGTACAGGGAGTAATAAAAGTTGAGTTAGAAAGAGTTGAGGGGATAAATCGAGTGACAGGAATGCGTTGTACCAATTCTCATTTACAAATTAAAGTTAGTGATACAGGAATCGGTATTCCTGCGGAGGCGTTAACAAAACTGTTTGACCGCTTTTATAGAGTTGATTCAGCACGAACACATAGAAGCGGACAAAGCTGCTCCACCACAAATACTGGTTCAGGATTAGGATTAGCGATCGCTCAAGCCATTATTGCCTATCATCAAGGACAAATTCAAGTAGCCAGCACCTTGGGTGAAGGTACTACTTTCATAGTGATTTTACCACTAAAACCGCCAACTTAGAACAACTCCTCAATGACCAATGCATCTGATTTTGTTAAGCTATGTGATAGTGTCGCGTGAGATTAGCCTAAAGATGTCAATATTTGGACTAGGAGGTGGTAGTATGCCAAAACAGATGCGGTTAGCTTCTCTTTTAATTGCTTGTAGTTTATGGAGTATTCCTCAAGCTGCTCATGGTCAAGCATTTATACCCCATACGGTGCAAATTGATCACGCACAGTTGGAAAAGCAGGGTTTAAACTTTGCACGGGAAGCGGCTCAATTAGCTCAATTTCAGCAAATTGAACCAGCCTTAGTCAGAGCCGAATTGGCGGTGAAACTGGCTCCGCAGAATGATAAAGTCTGGTGGTTACTAGGGAGTTTGTATTTACAAACTAAAGAATTTGATCAAGCTATTACCACACTGAATAAAGCCCAAAAGCTCAACCCTAAAAATGCAGAAGTGCTGTTTGCGTTGGGTTCAGCCAAGTTTCAAAAAAAAGATTACCAAGGATCAATCACTCATTATCAAGCAGGTTTGAAACTAAAACCCAATTATTCGGGAGGGTTATTTGATTTGGGTAATGCTTATTATATGCTAAATAAATTACCCGAAGCGATCGATCAATTCAATTTGGCTGTCAAACAAGATCAAAAATTTTGGCCAGCAATTAATAATATCGGCTTAATCAAACATCAACAAGGGGATATTTCGGGAGCAATTCAACAATGGCAAACGGCAGTTAAGATTGATAAAAAAGCCGCAGAACCTTTATTAGCTTTAGCAATAGCTACCTATAATAAAGGGGAAATCCAGCAAGGGTTAAAAATGGGAGTATCCGCACTCCGCATTGATTCCCGTTACGCTGATTTAGATTTTCTCAAAGAGAATCTTTGGGGTGAAAGGTTACTTTTAGAAGCAAAAAGATTCTTAGAATTACCGGAGGTTAAATCAGCATTACAGGAACTCAGAGAAGCGCAAACACCCTAATCAAGAAAAAGGAAAAGGAGTACATCAAATTACCAATCACCAATCACCAATCACCAATTACCAATTACCAATTACCAATTACCAATTACCAATTACCAATTACCCAACTATCCTTGTGGTAAGAGTCCTAAAATTTGGTCAACAAACTGTTGATGATCAACTACGGGCTTAGAAATGTAACCATCAGCACCACTTTGTTTCAAAAAATTTTCTCGATCTCCTTCCATTGCGTGTGCTGTCACTAAAATCACTGGTAATTTAGCCGTTTGTGGGTCAGATTTCAACATTTGCGTAATTTTGATCCCATCAACGGACTTACTTTGATATACACTACGGGACAGAGACACATCCATTAAAATTAAGTCAGCCGCTCCTGACAGGGCAATTTTGAGAATCTCTTCCACGTTTTCTGTATGTTTTACACTCAACCCGCCGCGTTTAGTCAGAATTTTAGAAAAAACGCGAGCATTAATTAAATCATCATCGACAATTAGAACTGTTTTCATGAAACTTTATACTCATAGAGTTAACACCTGGGGAGTGTCTGTTGTATTTTTAATAATCTATAAGCTACAAAGATCCCATCAAGGATAATACTACTGCTTTTTATCTTTATGACTATTAAGATTGTGTGAGTATTTCTATTTAATCTGTGATGGTAAGTTGCTGGGTATGTTATCTTTTAGCGACTGTTGTGTAGTGAACATTCAGGGAAAATTCACGAGGAAACCTCATGGCCAAACAGTTAAACCTTCTCTCCAAGGGACAGGTAATCACCACCGCCCTGCACACCGAAATGCAACGGTCATACTTAGAATATGCCATGAGTGTGATTGTGGGGCGAGCTTTACCAGATGTCCGTGACGGCTTAAAACCAGTACATAGACGTATTTTATATGCTATGCACGAACTGGGTTTAACGCCAGATAGGCCTTATCGAAAATGCGCCCGTGTGGTGGGAGATGTTCTAGGTAAATACCATCCTCATGGTGATCAATCGGTATATGATGCTTTAGTACGCTTAGTACAAGGCTTTTCCAGTCGTTATCCTTTACTGGCAGGACATGGTAATTTTGGCAGTGTTGATAATGACCCACCAGCAGCCATGCGTTATACAGAAACCCGCCTCGCTGCTGTGGGACAGGAGGGAATGTTAACGGAAATTGCTGAGGAAACTGTGGATTTTACGGGGAATTTTGACAATTCCCAACAAGAACCAACGGTACTACCGGCGCAATTACCATTTTTATTACTTAATGGTTGTGCGGGAATTGCTGTAGGAATGGCTACGAATGTCCCGCCCCATAATTTGGGGGAAATTGTTGATGGTTTAATTGCTTTAATTGACAATCCTGATTTAAGTGATGAAAAATTATTTCAATTAATTCCTGGCCCTGACTTTCCCACAGGTGGGGAAATTGTTGATCATGGGGGAATTAAAGAGGCCTATACCACTGGTAAGGGCGGTATTGTCCTGCGGGGTATAGTGACAATAGAAGAAATTCCTGCTACTAGGGGAGGTAAACGTCGCACAGCTTTAATAGTTACAGAACTGCCTTTTCAAGTCAATAAGGCTGCTTGGATTGAAAAAATCGCCGATTTAGTCAATCAAGGTCGTTTACAGGGAATTTCTGACATTAGAGATGAAAGTGATCGGGAGGGAATGCGCGTAGTTATTGAACTTAAACGCGATACAAATTCCCAAGAATTGCTTCAAAATTTGTATCAGCAAACGGCTTTACAAACGAATTTTGGCGCGATTCTATTGGCTTTAGTTGATGGACAACCCCGCCAATTAAGTTTAAGACAACTATTGCTGGAATTTCTCAAGTTTCGAGAACATACTCTCAACCGTCGCTACAGTTATGAATTGGGAAAAGCACAAAATCGGGTTAATATCCTCTCAGGATTACTTAAAGCTTTATCAAATTTGGATGATGTCATCACTATATTACGGCAAGCTGCTGACGGCAGTACAGCCAAAATGACACTTTGTAGCCGTCTAGATTTGAGCGATTTCCAAGCGGATGCAATTCTGTCTATGCCATTACGTCGTCTCACCAGTTTAGAACAGCAAAACTTACAAGAGGAATTTGAACAACTTAACCGGGAAATAAGCGTATTGCGGAAATTACT
The DNA here is from genome assembly GCA_900299285.1 of Anabaena sp. 54. Classification (GTDB taxonomy): domain Bacteria; phylum Cyanobacteriota; class Cyanobacteriia; order Cyanobacteriales; family Nostocaceae; genus Dolichospermum. Next base: position 9,248 of record OMJF01000240.1, read on the forward strand.
GGAAGATAGACAGGAATTACTCAAAGCTTTGAAAAAGGATTTGCGATCGCTCAAGCGTAAATACAATGATCCGCGACGCACCAAAATAGTTAACACTAAAGAAAACCCTGTTTCAGAGGAGAAAGGTAAAACGGGAGTCAGGAGTCAGGACAAGAAAGAAATCACAACAGAGGTGGCAAAACTGGCCGCTGAAGAAACGATTTTAGAAGTCACTCAACGGGGTTATATACGCCGTATTTCTCCTAATAGCAAAAAATCAAAAGGGGAAAATGGGTTGTTAGACCATGATTTCATTATTCAAACTGCATTAACTAATACCCACAAAGACTTATTAATCCTGACCAGCAGTGGTAAAGTTTACCCCATTACGGTGGCAGATATTCCCGTCACTACAGGCCGTGCAGCCAGGGGAACGCCATTAATTACCATGCTTACCAATACTGCCCAGGGTAACACAGAGGGTGTCATTAGCCGTTTCTTGCTACCAGAAAAACCCGAAACCCAGGAAATGGTGTTATTGACCAAAGAAGGACGTATTAAACGCCTCTCTTTATCAGAATTTGTGAATCTTTCCCGGCGAGGCATGACAATTTTAAAGCTGAAGGATAATGATGAATTAGCTTTTACTCAATTCATTACTAGCGGACAACATATAATTTTGGCGAATTCTAGCGGTCGTTTGTTGAGGTTTACCGTTAATGATGAACAGCTACCGATTATGGGTCGCGCTGCTATGGGATTACAAGCATTTCGCCTTTTAAAAAATCAGCAAATGGTTGGTTGTGTCAATCTTAATCAAGATCACAAATTATTACTAGTGACTCAAGAAGGATTTGCCACTTCAATATCTTGGCCTGCTAATCAGTTGAGGGTTGCAAATCGGGGAGATTTAGGTATCCAAGTTTTAAAATTTCATAACAAAACAGACAATTTAGCGGCAATGGTACAAGTAAAACCAGGGAGAGAAGTCGCACTCATGACAAATAAAGACCGGGTAATTCGGGTATCTGTGGATATAATTCCTAGCTTCAGCAAAGATAGTAAAGGTGAAAGTATTTGTCAACTTAATCGAGATGAGAAAATTATTGCTGTGGTGGAAGTAGATGTTTAATGAAGATTTATTTCACGCAGAGGCGCAGAGGCGCAGAGAGTAAGAGTGGGGAATTTTTCAGTTTTTTTGTTGTTTATTTATCAGTTATGACACACAACAACCACCACGAACACCATCATCACCATGGACATGGACATGGACACCATAATCACAGTCACGCACCGGCAACATTTACTCGTGCTTTTGCTATTGGTACTGTACTTAACTTAGGTTTTGCCGTATGTGAAATCACTTATGGTTATTTAGCACACTCTCTGGCTTTGTTTGCTGATGCTGGTCACAACCTGGGTGATGTATTGGGACTCCTCCTGGCGTGGGGTGCAAGTTCCCTGTCCCGTCGTCTTCCCAGTCATCGCTATACCTATGGTTTGCGTGCTTCTTCAATTTTGGCCGCTTTAACAAATGCTGTGGTCTTACTTTTGTCTATGGGCGCTATTGGCTGGGAAGCTATCCGCCGCTTTAATGATTCCAGTTCTGTATCTGGTGAAACTATTATTGGTGTTGCCATAGTGGGAATTATCATTAATAGTTTGACAGCAATGATGTTTATTTCAGGACGCAAAAGTGACTTAAATATTCGGGGAGCATTCTTACACATGGCTGCGGACGCGCTAGTATCTTTGGGAGTGGTGGTAGCGGGGATTGCTATTTTATTCACCCATTGGCTGTGGCTTGACCCATTGGTAAGCTTAATTGTTGTCGTCGTTGTCGTGGTTGGCACGTGGCAATTACTTAGAGATTCTGTAAATTTGGCACTTCATGGAGTACCGACAGGAATTGAACTACGGGCTGTGAAAAATTACTTAATGGAACGTCCGGGTGTGGCGAAAATTCACGATCTTCATATCTGGGCTATGAGTACGACGGAAACTGCACTCACGGTTCATTTAGTCATGCCAGGAGGCTACCCCGGTGACGCTTTTTTATGGGAAGTTTGTCGGGAACTTGAACACCATTTTGGTATTAAACACTCCACTGTTCAGGTGGAAACGGGAGATCCTACTTATCCCTGCCCTTTAGAACCAGACCACGTTGTCTAAAAAATTTTCATGCCATCATACAATGTTGCATTTTTGAAAAAATTTGTTATATTTATTTACATAAGACAATAAAGCTTAGTAAATCCTAACTGGAGTGCTAACCATGACTAATGCAACAAAAACAGCTACTACACCTGTAGCTACTGACCGTAATGCTTGGCGTTGGGGATTTACACCCGAAGCGGAAATCTGGAATGGCCGTTTAGCAATGATCGGTTTTTTAGCAGCAGCTTTAATTGAACTATTTTCCGGTCAAGGCTTTCTCCACTTCTGGGGTATCCTGTAATTTTTCAATAACATATAGGACTCTTGTTTGAGTTTTGAACAAAATTTGCTAAATTTGACATATCCCCGACTTCTCAAAGAAGTTGGGGATATTATTTTTACAGCAGTTTCCGATATTCTGAAGTACAGATATTAATGATAAAACTCTTGTTGTGCGGGCATCTTGCCCGCACAAAGTGTACCTCACTCAAAGCTACTTGCTGTATGTTATTTATAAATTCATGAAAACGGTTTCAGCCATTTTCGTAAAATAGCAACATCTAAAGCAAAAGCCGCCAGAGCAAACCATAATATACTTTCTGCTGCTAAGATTAAGAAAGGCAAAACCGGATTATTTATATTCCAGCCAACTTCGATTTGAGTTAATCCTCGCACTAAACCAAAAGCCCAAATTCCCCCAGTTTTCAGGTGAGGATTTGTATCTACGCGGATAATATAACGGTAGGTGACACCAAATAGAAACCCAGAAAACCCTGCTATTATACCACTTAATAACACCTGTAAGTTGACAATATCAATTTGATCATAACTAACTAAGGGAAAATACTTGTCCAACCAGAAAACATTAATCAAGCTAGTGCTAAGGAAGGCTAAACCTAAAGATATACTGCCAATTACTCCCGCTTTTAGCGATTCTAACCGTTCTGTCATTAGTTCCATCATATTGCCAAACCTGCTATCAATATAGTTAATGAATCAACCGCGTTTTCCCAGTATGATAAATATTAGAGACGTTTTGTAATTACTTGAAAAGTAGAACTATGATTTTGACACTGGGTTGGGTATCACTGTTAGTTGTGTTTACTTGGTCGATTTCTATGGTAGTTTGGGGACGCAACGGACTATAGAGGAATCGTGGAAAGTCCATTTTTGGGTATTTTAGCCTTATTTGGCGTAGTGCTGTTGCTAGGAGTCACTGGTGGTGTTGTTTACCTAACATTAGCAGATTGGCGCGACCGTCGTCGTTTTGAAGATGAAACTCGCACCGCCCGACGTAGCACTAGCAAGCGCAAATGATTACATTGCAGCATATATATTACTGTATTCTGCCTTAAAAAGTGATTATGTAGGGATAATAGCTATTCCTATCCCTACATAATCTAGTTTATTTGCGCCTTTGCGTCTTCGCTTCAAACAAATCTTCCAGAAATCCTCAGTAGTAAATCAATTAAAATAGAAAAAAATATACCTGTTTATAGCCAAAAACTACAAACAAGTACGGTAAAAAAATACAACAGTTTATTAAAAAAACACTAGATTAGTCGTTATCCCATTCTTCGCGGCCGATTAAATCACCGATGCGATCGCGGAGTAAAAAATCACATTTTTCTAACTCACATTCCACGCAAACCCACTCCCTAGCAGGTATAAATTGGCAAAGTGTATATATTGGTTGTTGACGGCCAACCATTCCCCTTTCTACCAGACGACGGGCTTCGTCCTGAATAACATTCAGAGAATAGTAATTGTAATTGATAGAAGGCAGCGTATTCACAGTCATGGTTTTTTCTCACAAAATTAAATTTAGAAAGCCTAGAAAGCGTTCCCATTGTTCACTAGGAACTAGGAACAAAGATGGCAATAATTAAACCTGTGTCCAGGGTTTTGTAGTTTGCTATACGGAACTATTATCATTTTGACGCTATGCACTCCTAAATTATCTAAAGAAATGTTAAATTTGTCAAGAAAATATGACATTTATGGTATTTGGGTTTCATATTTTCAACATAAAAGAAGCTAATTTTACTATTCAAACCTAAATAGTGCCATTTTCAACAACTTCCACATTAATCTATGAAAAAACGATTAAAACTATACTGGACTTGCTTTGACCTTAACTGTACTAATTTAGGTGTATTTATGGTCTTTGACATCTATCCCAGGATACAGGATCTACAACACCTTTAATTATTTAAAAATAGTCAATAGAGAATCTTATCTTAATTGTTCCAGAACAACCAATCATTTTAAGATCTCTCTATATTCCGGTCAATTTTGAATCATTCAACCATTTCTTCTGCTACCTCATTTATACTTGATAATGTCCGTTGCTGTTCAAGTTGGTTTAATAAACTCAGCACTTTAGTGCCTCTTTCTATCGACTTATCTTCAACAAATAGCACTTCTGGAGTGCGCCGTAATCTAATTCTCGCCCCAAGTTCACTGCGGACGTAACCTGTAGCTGATTTTAAACCGGCCATGGTTTCTGCCTTAGCTTCCTTTGTCCCATAAATACTGACAAAGATTGTGGCGTGTTGCAGATCCCCAGAAACATCCACATCAGTGACACTCGCCATTCCCGTACCCACACGGTCATCTTTAATCCCGTTGAGTAGCATTTGGCTAACTTCCCGTTTAATTAATTCAGCAACGCGGGAAACGCGGCGATTTGTAGCCATATAAATTCCGCCTTTTGACAAAGTTTTGATAACATGATTCTAAATGTAAGTTAAAGTGGACCGTGCTTGATGTGATCAAATCAAGAGAAAAGTCCAATAGACTAAAACTTTTTTTGTTCCCACTCTAGACTGTATTTAACCCCAACATAGCCCGGAGGGTAAGGGTGACGAAAAAAAGACCTCCAGCAAAAAAGCCTAAAATAGCAATCAGTGTCACAGGACGTTTCAACAGAGGAAACAGCGGCTCAAAAGTGTTGAGAAAAATACCTAAGACTATACTAACTAAGTATCGAGGGTAGCGGAAGACGTTATCCCAAAATCCATCAAACATTTGAATTTAAACCGCCTTATGATATAATGCAAGTTTGTTTTTGTGTTCTTTACCTACTCTGATTATAATATATAACCAATATAACCATCATAGCGTAGGGAGCGGGAAGGAACAGGGAATAGATAACTTATATTAATTTAGTTTTTATTTTAACAGTAAGTAGATGGTAAGTCAAATTCCTCAACAAACTTATCCACGGCCATTTTTAAAGTGGGCTGGGGGTAAAACTAGATTAATTTCCCAATATAAAGACTATTTTCCTAAACATTACGAAACTTACTATGAACCATTTTTAGGTGGTGGAGCAGTTTTTTTCTATTTGCAGCCATTTAAAGCGGTTTTAACTGATATTAATGCAGATTTAATTCTTACTTATCGCTGCGTTAGAGATAATTTGGGAGAGTTAATAAATCTGTTGCAATATCATCAAATCAGGCATAATTCAGATTATTATTATAATGCAAGAAATCATCATGGTGGCACAGATTTAGAAAAAGCGGCCCGGTTTATTTATCTGAATAAAACTTGTTTTAATGGACTTTATCGAGTTAATTCTCAGGGGAAATTTAATGTTCCTGTGGGTAAATATAAAAATCCTGGTATTTGTCAGGAAGAAGTTTTAAAATTAGCGTCGGTTGCACTCAAGAACGTAGAAATTAAACAAGCGAATTTTGATGAGGTTTTAAATTATGCAATTGGTAGTAATGACTTTGTTTATTTTGATCCCCCCTATTATCCTCTAAATAAAACTAGCAATTTTACAGCTTATAGTAATGTTTGTTTTGATGAGAATCAACAAATAAAATTGAGGGATATTTTTAGTAAATTAGCTAATAAAGGTGTAAAAGTTATGCTATCTAATTCTGATTGTCCATTTATTCGTGACCTTTATGCTGGGTTTAATATTCATACTATATTAGCAGCAAGGTCAATTAATTCTCATGGTCAAAAACGAGGGAAAATTACTGAAGTATTAGTAACTTCTGATTAAATTAAAATTGTAGGTTGGGTAGAACAAAGTGAAACCCAACATTGTGAAATCTAACATTTACATGATTTTGTTGGGTTTCCTTGCGTCAACCCAACAAAGGTGAATTAAATTTAATTGCTCTTAGATTCAGCATGACCATTACGAATAGACCATGCTAGTTCTAACATTTGAGTCCAGCGTTTTTGGAGTTGCTTAGGAGTACATTGAACAGCTTTAGAGATAAGTAAATCACTTTGACAAGCAGTTTTCAACTCAAAAATTTGTTGTTGTTGTGGTGTGAGTTGATGCCAAAAAGTATCCCATTGCTGAGAAGATAGACCTAACTTGTGTTCCAAACCAGCGCCCAACCATTGATGAACTAATTGCCACTGGTGCTGTTTAGCGAACTTCTCAACGTGATACTTAAATCTTTGTTGTAAATAATCGCGTTGACGACTAGTTAAACCGAGAATTTGGTCAATTTCTGGTGCAGAAAGGTCTTGAAGTTTAAGAGTCAGATAATCCATACAATCAGATTGTCCTTGAGACTCCAGATATTTCATCAATTCCGTAATTACTCGATTGCGTTCCGACTCCTCAGAAGGGTCAAAACCAGGTTTAGCAATCATTTGTGAGCGAATTTGCTGCACAGCCACATTACGCTGATAAGATTCCGCCTCTTCCGTTTTGGCAGAATCTACAGCCATTTCAATATCTACAGTAGTTTCTTGAGGTTGACGACGGGCAAAACCTTGAGCGCGTAAAACAATTAACTGTTGATTAGCGCCACCTGGTAAATTAATGCGGCGTTTGGCATACTGTTCCGTAAAAGCCATATACTCAGCCACTTGTAACTGAGTCCGGGGGGTGTAATCTTCAGGTAATTCAGTTTCCCGACGAAAAGCTTTAATAGCTTCGATATAGAAAGCCTGTAAAAAATCTTCAATGAGATTGTAACGAGCGTCAAAACCTAAATCTGAGCCGGCAACAGCAACGTGACGATAAACAATAGCCCCCAAACTACTATGTAATTCAACTCGTCCTTGTCTAGAACCGAGTTGGTAGTAACGCAGGCACTTTTGTAAACGATGTCTTCCTAAAGTAATTTGCCAAGACTCGATTTGTCCTGAATTTTGGATGCGGGAGCTTTTATCACATATCCGTTCTACTTCCTTAGCTATGCGCCCGACGACATCTTGCACACCAATTGATGTAGCTTTAACTTGAGATTGCATTTCCTGAAATAAAAGTTGCACCAATGTATTGGTATTCACAACAGACAATTCTTCCAAAGAAATATAGCTATTAAAAGCAGATGTAGAATTAGGCAGATTGGCGATATTAGCTTTCATGACTTTTCTGTAAAATTGGTATTGCACCTTAACTCAAATGCAGATACAGCATTTAAAAGCAGTCACGGCCGGAGAACCTTTGTAGTATTCTGGTTGTGAAGATTCACCACCTAGACGGCTAAAATGTAGACACTGTAGGAAATTTCCCAAGTTAAGGGCTTGTTAATTCTGTCGCTTTGTTTTTAGCAACTAAATCAAAGATGGCATAATAGATATTCACATTGAGGACAAATCGCCAAAAGGTTAGTCATGCTAAAATTAGCCGATAGCCTGCATGGCGTAGCCATAATTTCATGAATGAGGATTTACAGCACCCGCAAAGATGACAATTTCCTTGGAGTCAGGTGATCCATAAATTAGTGCAACCGAGTCCAAAACAAAGGGTTGTACTTGTCAAATTTTATCCTTAAACCCAAGTATCTACGGCTTCCCAACCTAAACCCCTCCGAATAATAACTGGTTCTTCATCGGTCAAGTCTAAAATGGTAGACACTTGATATGTCGGTTCTTGAGCCGTATCAATGATGATATCTACCAGTTTATCTAAATGGTCATATAAATCTACCCGCGACAGTATTGGTTGTACTCCGTCTCCATTTATTTCCTCATCTTCGTCATTCACGCTTTGGCTTTGAGCCGAAGTCGAAATAATCGGGTTTCCTAAGGCCGCCAGTAATGCCAAGCAAACATTATGATTTGGCACTCTAATTCCTGTGGTTTTGCGTTTGGGATTTTGTACTAGTCGCGGTACTAATTTGGTAGCAGGGAGCAAAAATGTGTAGGGACCTGGTATTAACCGCTTCATAATCCGGTAGGCTGTATCACTTACGAAGGCATAAGTAGCCACATTGGAAAGTGAGGGACATAAAAATGTCAGGGGTTTATCATTTGCTAACTGTTTAATTTGCCGCACTCTTTCCACCGCCGACTTGGCATTCAAATCACAACCAATTGCATAAACTGTATCAGTAGGGTAGAGCATAATAGCGCCACCTAATAGCGCCAACTTTATTTCCTCTATTCGGCGACTTTGAGGATTATCAGGATGAATGGTGAATATTTTGGCCATAATAGGGTTGGTAATGGGTAATGGGTAATGGGTAATGGGTAATTGTATGAAAACTGACAACTGACAACGAACAACAGACAACGGACTAATAAATTTATGAATAAAATTGCTTATTTTCAATGTCCAACAGGTGTTGCTGGGGATATGTGTTTAGGGGCATTGGTCAGTTTAGGTGTGCCTGTGGAGTATTTAGTAGAAAAACTCAATAGTTTGGGAATTGAGCCAGAATACCGACTGCGGGCAGAATTTGTCCACCGTCAAACTCAACAAGCGACTAAAGTTCATGTTGATTTATTAGATCATCACCATCATCATAACCATGAATATGATCACCACCATGGCCGTCATTTACCAGAAATAGAGAAGATGATTCTCAATGGCCAATTACCAAAGCGGGCGGAAGCTTGGAGTTTAGCTGTTTTCCGACGTTTGGCAATAGCTGAGGGGGCTGTTCATGGCATTGCACCCGAAAAAGTTCATTTTCATGAAGTAGGTGCTGTAGATGCGATTGTGGATATTGTTGGTACTTGCTTAGGATTGGATTGGTTGGGTATTGACAGTAACCAGCAGGGCTTTCCCTTGTTATACTGTTCTGCTTTCCCTACGGGGGGTGGTACTGTTCATGCAGCCCATGGACGAATGGCAGTACCAGTACCAGCGGTGTTAAAATTGTGGGAAATGCGGGGTTGTCCAGTTTATAGCAATGGTATTGATAGAGAACTGGTAACACCGACGGGAGCGGCTATTACCACTACCTTAGTACAAGACTTTGGTTCACCGCCACCAATGACTATCAAACAGGTAGGATTAGGAGCAGGTTCTTTAGATTTACCTATTCCTAATATACTACGGCTTTGGTTTGGTGAAAGCGAATCTTTACAGATTGATAATTCTGATTTTGTGGAGCATTCCCCAAATTTGGAAACCATTACTGTATTAAAAACTCAAATAGATGACTTAAATCCCCAAGTATTCGGTTATTTATTTGAGGCTTTATTTACTGCGGGTGCTGTAGATGTTTTCACCCAACCGATAGGAATGAAAAAATCTCGTCCCGGAATTTTGTTAACTGTGATTTGTCATCCAGATAAATTAGATAATTGTGAAGGTGTATTATTTCGAGAAACTAGCACTTTAGGGATTCGTCGCACTACTGAAAAAAGATCAATTTTACAAAGAGAAATGCAAAAAGTGGAAACTATTTATGGGACAATATCACTAAAAATTGCCTGGACAGGAAAGGGAACAGAAAAGGTAATTACAAATGTCCAGCCAGAATATGAAGATTGTGTAGTTTTAGCGCGACAAAATAATATTCCTTGGCGAGAAATTCATCGTTTGGCGTTAGAAAGTTGGTATTTAAAATATCAAAATTAACTATACACAATTAAATACAAAATGGGCAGGCTAGAAGCCCACCCCACAGGAGTAATATATATTATTTTGGGTATTGTGCCTTAAATACAAAATGGGCAGGCTAGAAGCCCACCCCACAGGAGTAATATATATTATTTTGGGTATTGTGCCTAGGTTCAAAAATACGAAATTCTAGATATTTCCAATTTTCACAAATCAAAAATGAAAAAAATTTTCCGGTGGTTGATTTTAGGGGGAACGCTGTTTTTTTTATTAAAAGCATTAAAAGATAATTGGTTGGGAGTTAGTGCAATTAAGGTTAATATAACTGGTTGGTTAATATTAGTAACTGCTACAATTATAACTTTATTTGCTCATATTTGGGCGGGTTGGATTTGGATTTGGGTGCTAAAGGAGTTAAATCAGTCTGTATCTTCTATTGAGTTTATTCAAGTTTATTTAAAAACGAATATTGCTAAATATTTACCTGGTAATGTCTGGCATTATTATGGACGAATTATGGCAGCGAAAAATGCTAATATTCCTACTAATATTGCCACTTTAAGTGTTTTATTAGAACCACTCTTAATGTTAGCAGCAGCGTTAATTATTATTATTTTATGTAGTAGTAAACTTGTTGTAAATGATCTGAAATTTAATTTATTTATTCTACAATTTCCGGGTTTAATAATTGTTTTAGGTATACTTCATCCCCGGTTTTTAAATCCAGTTATTCAACTTTTAGATAGGTGGAAAAATAAAAAATCTCCCGAAAAGAATCAATTAATAGATAGTTTTATAATTAAAAATTATCCCCTAAAAGCCTTATTAGGAGAAATAGTTTTTTTAGGGTTGCGTGCTTCTGGATTTATTTTAACTATAATGGCGTTAACTTCTGTAAATTGGCAGCAAATACCCTTATTAGTCGGTGCTTTTAGTTGTGCGTGGGTATTGGGGTTAGTTATTCCGGGCGCACCAGGTGGTTTAGGAGTATTTGAAACCATAGCCATGTTACTATTACAATATCATTTTCCGGCGGCTTTAGTGATTAGTGCGATCGCTCTTTATCGGCTCATTAGCATCTTAGCAGAAACCACCGGAGCAGCCATAGCTTGGTTATTGGAACAGATTAGTTATTAAATAATCACCCATACTTTATTGTAAATACTGCGAAATCTACTCCCCCTCCCCGCTTGCGGGGAGGGGTTAGGGGTGGGGTATTTATCTCTTAATCTCCAGTAATAGAAAGTTCACTCACCCAAACTCTGGGAGCAACTCCTCCTGGTGTTAATTCCACCTCTTTCTCCACATAAACAATAGATTTGAGAAGTTCCAAAAAATCACCAGCTACCGTTGCGGACTCAATACTAATTTTCTCACCTTTATTAACCAACCAACCATCAAAAGGCAGAGAAAAAGAACCTTGTAAAGCCTTAACACCCGCGTGAAGAGCTTGTAAATCATCAATTAAAATCACATTTTCCGCAGTTTCCAAACTCAATTCTTGTTCAGGAGTTCCAGCAGCAAAAACATGATAAAAATTAGGACTAACGCTCACTTTCGCGCCAATACTAGCATTACCAGTAGGTTGAGCATTTAATCTTTTAGCAGTTCCCGCACTATGCAAAAAGCTAGTTAAAATACCCTTTTCTATTAACTTAATTTGTCGAGTAGGAGTACCTTCACCATCAAAACTTTCCGCGCCAATATTAGCAGGGTGTAAAGCATCATCATAAACTGAAAGTAAAGGTGAAGCAATTGCTTTACCGATATCATCAGCTTTCGATAAACTTTGATTATCCAGAATATTTTGGGCATTAAATAAATTAGAAAAAGCGCCCAATAAGCTTAAAAAAGCTTCAGGAGAAAAAACTACTTGATATTTACCAGTTTTGATTTTTTCATAATGCAAATGACTGATAGTTTTATCAGCAGTTTCCTGAATACAACCAGCAATATCTAAATCAGCTAAACTTTCCTTAACTCGATAAGCGCCAGCACTGCGAGGTTTTTTACCTTCTTCTTCAGTTTTACTGTACAAATAGATAGAAGCCAAAGAATGAGATTCAGTTCTTAACGCACCATCACTATTGAGATAAAATCTGTCAATATCCCTTTGTGCTAAACCATTATAAGGCACACTAGTAATAGCCGGATGAGTTGCCATTAATTCTTTTTCTGCTACTAATAGCTTTTCTATTAATTCAGAAACAGGTGCTTGCAGGGCTTTTTCTTGATGTTTATCAGGAATGGGAATAGTTGCTTCTGGACTAAAATCAGGAACATTTTCTTTCACACCAAAAAAACTAGCTTCATAAGCTGTTTTTAAAGCTAATTCTAATCCCTTATCATCTACATCTGTGGTGCTAGTAACACCCATTGTATTTTCTTCATTCCAGACCCGAACTGTTACCCCAGAACGATTAGAAGCTTTAACTTGTTTGGGTTCACCTTGGTCAACTTGAACGCTGGTATCATCTACAGTTGAGCCGTAAATATCAAATTTTTTAATGCCAAGTTTAGCGGCATTTTCTTGAGCGTAGGTAGCGATTTCTTGAATTTTGTTCATAATCTAATTCACGGTTCACAATTAATAATTTGTAGGTTGGGTTAAGCGACAGCGCAACCCAACAAAAGTATCTGTTATGTTGGGTTTCCTTAGGTCAACCCAACAAAAGTAAACATCACATCAATCTTGTTAATCCAAAATTTTTTATCTGCCGCCAACAGTAATAGAATCAACTTTAATATGAGGCTGTCCAACTGTAGTATAAATACTACCACTGACAGAACCACAAAAGCCGGGAGCTAATTCTAAATCTTGGGAACATAGGGATATTTTATTCATAATTTCCTTAGCTTCACCGATGAGAGTAGCACCTTTTAATGGTTTGGTAATTTTGCCATTTTCTATTAAATAAGCTTCATCAACACTGAAGTTAAATTGACCAGTTGCGCCCACACTTCCGCCGCCCATTTTCTTACAGTAAATGCCTTTATCAACGGAGGAAAATAGGTCTTCTGTGGTGTGTTCTCCACAATCAATATATGTATTTCGCATCCGACTAGCGGCAGCAAAAGTGTAATTTTGACGGCGGCCACTACCTGTTCTGGGGTGTCCAGTCCGCACTGAACCGGTTCTATCAGCTAAGAAGTTTTTGAGGATGCCTTTTTCAATTAATAATGTTCTTTGGGCGGGCATTCCTTCATCGTCCATATCAATAGTCCCAAAGGCATTATCAGCGCGTCCTTCATCCCAAGCAGTCAGGCTTTCATGGGCGATTTTTTCACCTTTTTTATCAGCAAATGGTGTGGTTTTGCGTTCAATTTGGGTAGTTTCTAAAAGGTGTCCGCAAGCTTCATGGAAAATTACACCACCAAAATGATTGGCCATGATAATGGGGTAAGTTCCTGATTCTACGTAATCTGCGTACAGCATTTTACCAGCAGATTCGGCGATTTGTTCGGAGGCTTGTTGATAATCCCAGGTTCTCAGGAAGTTAGCGTCACTGGTATTACCCGCCCGTTCCGCAATGGAGGCACGGTTACCGCCGTCAGCACAAAGCAGGTTAAACCCAACGGACTGGGTAAGGCGGATATCACGGGCAAATGTACCATCACTGGCAGCAACTAATACTTCTTGCCAGTCACGGAAGTAGGAAGCGCGGCGAGATTGGACGTGGGTAGCTTTTTTGTTGAGTTGGGCTGTACCGTCGAGGAGGACTTCTCCCATTTCCCGGATAGAACTACATAAGGGTAGCCAAGCGTCTTTACCGCGTTTGCTGGCGTAGTCTCTGAGTAATTCTAGGTTGATTTCGGGTATGAAACCAGTGGGGCCTGGTAGTTGTAATCCTAAAATGGAAAGGGCTTTTTCTAAGGCTGCTTTTAAACCCGCAAATGTGAGGTTATTGGTGCTAACGTAGCAGTCAGCTTTGCCGCGAAATACGCGCACTCCCGCACCGGTGGCTAAACTGGGGGAAATGCTGGTAATGGTGTCTTCTTCGGCTAAACAACTGATGTAGTTGCGACGTTCTAGGAAGTATTCTACAAAATCTGCCCCGGCGGCGCGTCCTAGTCCTAAAAGGGTTGCCAGTGGGGCTTCCCAAGTGTCATCAAAGCGTTCTGTGGTGGATGAATATTGTAAGCTGGGAAGTTGATTTGAGAGAAGTAGGGTGTTTGTAAGCATGAAGTGCCTCGTCTGCTGGCGTTATCTACAGATGTAACTGAAATAATCCTGGTGTGTTCAGTCTAACAAATCTATGAAAGTCTTTGTTAGCAGTTAGGCTGTAGGGTTTTCCGCCATATTGTCTAATTGTTGTCTTGTTACCTCACTTAATATCCCATCATCAAAGTGATATTGTTCAGCCTGGAATGATTCTAAAATTTCTGGATATGGATATTTTTGTAAAATTTGGTAGCACGAATAAAATAAAGTTCTCAGGTATGCACAGGTATCAGGACGAGATAAAATATGTTCAACTCTGAGGATTTTTAGTATTTTTCCACCATCTTCTTTTTCATCAAAACCAGGATATACAGCAGATTTCGTTTTTATGAGGTACAAATCATAATCATGAAACTCTTGTGGGGTGGGCATCTTGCCCGCCCAAATTGTACCTCATTACACCGGAAA
>OMJF01000241.1 GCA_900299285.1 Anabaena sp. 54
AAAACTAATGTGATCGGAACACTCAATATGTTAGGTTTAGCTAAACGGGTGAAAGCCAGATTTTTATTAGCCTCCACCAGTGAAGTCTACGGAGATCCAGAAGTTCATCCCCAAACGGAAGATTATCGAGGTAGTGTCAATCCCATTGGTATTCGTTCATGTTATGACGAGGGGAAAAGAATGGCGGAAACCTTAGCATTTGATTATCACAGAGAGAATAAAGTTGATATTCGCGTCGCTAGGATATTCAATACCTATGGACCGAGAATGCTGGAAAATGATGGGCGGGTAGTCAGCAATTTTGTCGCCCAAGCATTACGAGGTATTCCTTTGACTGTTTATGGTGAAGGTCAACAAACTCGCAGTTTTTGCTATGTTTCTGACTTAGTGAATGGATTAATGCGATTAATGAATGGTGAACATACAGGACCTATAAATCTCGGTAATCCTGATGAATACACTATTTTAGAATTAGCTCAAGCTGTGCAAAACTTGATTAATCCAGATGCAGAAATTAAATTTGAACCCCTACCTGTTGATGATCCCCGTCGTCGTCGTCCTGATATCACTAAAGCACAAACTTTATTAAATTGGGAACCCACTATTCCCCTCCAAGACGGGTTAAAACTAATGATCGAAGATTTCCGTCAACGGTTTCAACAGGTTTAGTAGCGCTAAATTCCCTTGATTCGCTTCCTTGACTGACAACTTAAAAAAAGGATTTCAAAAATGCGTGTTTGCGTAATTGGTACTGGCTATGTAGGTTTAGTTACAGGTGCTTGTTTAGCTTACATTGGCCATGATGTAATCTGTATAGATAACAACGAAGAAAAAGTAAAATTAATGAAGTCTGGTCAGTCGCCAATTTTTGAGCCAGGACTATCGGAAATTATGCAATCTGCCATTAATAGTGGTAATATTCAATTCTCTAGTGATCTGACGGCTGGGGTTGATCACGGGGAAATTCTATTTATTGCTGTGGGAACTCCTCCTTTACCTAATGGTGAAAGTGATACTCGCTATGTGGAGGCTGTGGCTCGTGGTATTGGCGAAAATCTCAATGGCGGTTATAAGGTAATTGTTAATAAATCCACTGTTCCTATCGGTTCTGGTGACTGGGTAAGAATGATTGTTTTAGACGGGATTGCGGAAAGACAAAAAACATTTGTGGCATCTGGTAATACAATTGGAGACAGTAAATTTTCTGCAATTGCTCATGATTTTGATGTGGTAAGTAATCCAGAGTTTCTACGTGAAGGTTCGGCAGTTTATGATACTTTTAATCCTGATCGGATTGTCTTAGGTGGAAATAGTGAACAAGCCACTGGTATGATGAAAGAATTATACGCGCCAATTGTGGAACGTAAATTTGCGGCTGATCAATCTTTACCTCCTGTTCCTGTTCTGGTGACAGATCTAAGTTCCGCAGAAATGATCAAATATGCGGCTAATGCCTTTTTAGCCACTAAGATTAGTTTTATTAACGAGGTAGCTAATATTTGCGATCGCGTGGGTGCGGATGTTACCCAAGTAGCAAAAGGCATAGGTTTAGATTCCCGCATTGGTAGCAAATTCTTACAAGCTGGTATTGGTTGGGGTGGTTCATGCTTTCCTAAAGATGTTTCCGCCCTTATACATACCGCTGCTGATTATGGCTATGAAGCCCAATTAATGAAAGCTGCTGTCAGTGTAAACGAGCGCCAACGCTTAATTGCTTTAGAAAAACTGCAACAAGCTTTAAAAATTCTCAAAGGTAAAACTGTGGGCTTACTCGGTTTAACATTTAAACCAGATACAGACGACTTACGGGACGCACCCGCATTAATACTCATTGAACAACTTAACCGATTGGGAGCCAAAGTTAAGGCTTATGATCCCATTATCTCCCAAACAGGAATGCGTCATGGTCTTTCCGGTGTATTAGTAGAAACAGATACAGAAAGACTAGCGGATGGCTGTGATGCTTTGGTACTTGTCACTGAATGGCAACAGTTCAGCACTTTAGACTATGGGAAAATGGCAAAATTGATGAATCACGCAGTGATAATTGATGGTCGTAATTTCCTTGATCCTCAAACCCTAATCCGGGCTGGATTTCAGTATGTAGGTGTAGGAAGGTAAAAAAGGCAGCTAATAGGGGTAATTTTCTCCTTTAAAAATTAAATCGCCGCCCAGTGGAATCTGGACGGCGTTGATTTTTTTCAATTTTAAGAATTGTTAAGAACTGCGCGGAATTCGTTCAATTTCTGCATAACCGCTAAAAATCAATCTTTGGCCTTCTGTTTCTAAACGATTTAGTCGCATTTTTACCCCATCTAAATCAAAGCGATCTAAATCAACCATATTATCCAAAATTTCTACCAATGCCACACTTAAAGTCCGAGAAAATTCCCGTTGTGCTTCTGGAACTCCCTCAAGTTCAATCTTAGGGTCTTTAAAAGAAACCCGTCTTCTTCTTTCAATCCCAATCCCAACGGTCATACTTATGGGTATGAGTTCGCCGTTGTTGAAATCAGCTTTAGCTACTAAATGTAAGCGATTTTCAGGTAATAGCTTGATTTGAATTTTGGTAAAGGAAACCGGTTCACCACCAGATATTTCCATCAGAGTTGGTTCAGAAAGGTTCAGCAGCCGCTTTTTCACCAGTTCCGACTCAAAAGCACGATTAATGCCTGTCTCTGATAGAATCACACAAGCTACAGCTTGGGTGGGTTGTTTGAGATTGAGTTTACCACTTAAAACCGAGCCGAAGTCAATGGCTACAGCGTCGGTTTCAAAGGACATTTCCTCTACTGCGAAGTCTTTGCGAATTACTAAGCCCCGACCGTTCATTTTAAAGCTATCAATGCTGCCTTGCAACAGTTTGCTGGAGGGGTAGCAGCGCACAAAGACTTCTACCGACTCGCTTTGGGTAAACAGGTGGCGAATCGTTTGGCTGGCGACTGTGTTGAGCATTCGCTCTCCCCAATCGGTGCTTTTGGGATCTGTTAAACCAGTGAGTCCGCCGAACATTAGGTTTTAGTTTTTAGAAGTTCTTTATATTTTTGTAACAAATTGTGAAGAATTATGCAAGCGATCCCCTGATTTAATCTACTAATGAATGAGAACAGGATAACTGATGGTTCTTATTTGGTTAATATCTTATTAATTTTACTATGTATATTAATAACATAAATGTTGATATAATCACTTATAAAATGTATCTAAGAACTCATAAATTCTACTGAAACGAACCTTCTGAAATTTATTTCCTTCACCCTCAAGTTATATTTTCTGTACATATAGTCAGTTTTCTATCAAAAAATTATGATCAAAAATATAGTTTTGGTTGGTGGTGGTCATAGTCATGCTATTGTCTTAAAACTTTTTGCCATTTATGCACCATTAGGAGTAAACCTAATCTTAATTACCCCGGATAAATATACACCATATTCGGGAATGTTGCCAGGATATATTGCGGGATTTTACAAATATACTGAATGCCTTATAGATTTGGAAAAGTTATGTAAATTGGCTGGTGCAAAATTGTATCTTGATCAGGTAATTGAGCTAGATTTAAAAAATAATAAACTACTTTGTAATCAGCAATTTGTGATAGATTTTCATCTTCTTTCTATTGATATTGGTAGCACTCCTGAAAAACTGTCTGTATCAGGTGCTGTAGAATATGCAATTGCAGCTAAACCAGTAGCACAATTTTTAGAACATTGGCATAAATTACGGGAAAACGTAGTTATAAATTCGCAAAAAACTCTCAATATTGGTATTGTTGGAGGTGGTGCGGGTGGTGTGGAATTAGCTTTATCAATGCAAGCAGGTTTGCAAAATTTGGGAATAGATGATTTCCAGGTACATTTATGGCAAAAAAGTCATGAAATAATGCCAAATTATCATTTATCTGTGCGGTTAATTATGGAGAAAGTTTTAATTAATAAAGGTGTGAAATTGCATTTGGGAGAAACGGTAAATCAAGTTGCACCGGGGAAAGAAAAGCTAGAGATTAAATGTCAATCTGGGTTAGAATTTGAATGTGATCAAGTTTTTTGGTTGACACAACCATCAGCAGCAGAGTGGGTAAAAGATTCGGGAATTGGTACAGATGAAAAAGGTTTTATTTTGGTGAATAATAATTTGCAATCTGTTACTCACTCCCATGTTTTTGCAGCCGGTGATATTGCGACCATGATCAATCATCATCTGCCAAAAGCGGGTGTATTTGCGGTGCGTCAAGGTAAACCTTTGTATGAGAATTTAAAAAGGACAATTTTGGGAAAGTCACTTAAACCCTATCAACCACAAAAAACTTATTTGAGTTTAATTAGTACGGGAGACGGAAAGGCATTAGCTACTAGAGGTAGTTTCACCTTACCCCCTCATCAATTATTATGGTACTGGAAAGACTGGATTGATCACCGTTTTATGAAACAGTTTCGATAGAGATAATTTATCTGTAGTTAATTTATCTATGGGTAAAAATTTAGTATCCCTTGTTCAGCGTCTAATGTTACCATCATTCCCACAGGTAAAGCAGTATTGGGATGATCATGACCAAAGGGGAGATTAGAAACTATGGGAATACCCAAATCACCCAAACAATCCCGCAATACTTCCTCTATACTAAAACTAGGTACATTGGGTGGGGCTTCACACTTTGTAAACCCTCCCAAGGCAATACCGCGAAGTTTAGATAGAATACCACTTAATCGCCATTGAGTCAACATTCTATCTACACGATAGGGTGCTTCTGTTACATCTTCTAAGGCTAAGATTACACCCTCAAGGTCTGGTAAAATCGGTGTTGCTAAGAGATGGGTTGCTACCGTCAAATTACCAGGAAGCAAGATTCCCGTACTTGTACCACCACCCCAACCACAACCTTTTAAAGGTACGAGGGGACGACCTTCTACTATGTCTAATAGCCTCTGTATTGACCATTCTGGCTCATTAGCTAGGGTGGTGAGGACGGGACCATGGACGCTGACAATATCGGCGTTGTAGAGACTCCAAAGCAGGGCTGTGATGTCAGAAAAGCCAATTAACCATTTAGGTGGCATGATATTTTCTGGCCAAGTCCAATTTTCTAAAATGCGGGTACAGCCAAAACCACCTCTCGCGCAGAGGATACCCCGACATTCTGGATCTTCCCACGCTGTGGCTAGTTGTTGACGACGGTGGATATCTGTACCAGCGAGATAACCATGTTTATCATCTATGTTAGCTGGAATTTCAACGCGATAACCACGCGCTTTCCAAATTTCCACACCTTGATGAAACGCTTCTATTTCTCGTAATGCACCACTAGGAGCAATCACGCGCAGCAAATCACCGGGTTGGAGATATGGGGGTAAGATAGGGAGTGACATCGGTAGAAAATGTAAGTAATAGTTATATTTTTGTGATATTTTTGCTAGTTATCGGTGATTTAGCTCTGTTTAGGGGACTTTTTTCGGCGATAATTCCAAAGTTAATGATTCCTCTGTGGTATTTGTTTCCGGGATATCAATTGTCTGATTTTTTACGCCGATACTCTCCCGCTGGTTGATTAAATAAATACTGATTAAAGTGAGAATAACACCTAACCATTGCATAATTGTCAAGACTTCTGAGAGGAAAATATAACCGAATATTAAGGCAAAAACCGGTGTTAGAAAGGTGAGAGAACTTAAACTGGTGAGATCTCCACTGGAAGCAAAATAGAAAAATAAACCATAAGCGATCGCACTACCAAATACAGTAGCATAACTTAATGCTATCCAATCTGATGGTACAAGATTTTGCCATTGTTGAGATTCTAATACTGAAGACATTCCCCACAAAGGCAAGCCTCCGATAATTGTATGCCATCCTGTAGCCATTACTGGATCTGCATATCGGCATACAAACCGAATCATCACTGTTCCCACGGCCATTGATAAAGCCGCGAGTAACATTAATAACTCACCACTATTAAACAAATCTTGCCAATTATCTGTGGTAATTGTCACTCCTGAATCAAGAAGATGAAAAATCCATTCTTCTGGTAAACCAATGAGACTAATTCCTGTAATTCCCAAACCTAACCCCAACCACCCCCATAAACCAATATGTTCTTGAAATAACCAGAGGGACAGTAAAGCTACTGCTAAAGGTTGGGAGTCTATCATTACCGAACCTAAACCAGCATTGGTTTTGACTAAACCCTCTGCTAAAAATCCTTGAAATAAAGTACCATCAACTAAAGCAAATATAATAATCCATAACCATGCTAACGAACTTTTAGGTACAGGTTTACCCATGAATGCAGCCACTATGAGAATTAGTACCCCCGCAGGTATTAACCTGACTCCAGCCATAAATAAGGGTGTAGTGTGGGGAATTACACCTTTCATGGCCACCATGGCTGTACCCCAAAGGAAAAAAGGAGCGATTAATAGTAGATACGTTAGGGGATTTTTAGATCCACTGAGTTGCACTTGCATGGGATGATCGTGGTTTTTAGTAAATAGATGAATATATTACTTTAGCTTTACTTTACCTGATTTTGGGGCTTTTGAATTGCCTTGATATTTCGCGGCTAGATATTCTTATAGAATGGGATTTTAATAATCATTAAACGCAGATAAACGCAGATAAACGCAGATAATAATTAATGAGTATTGTATCAAGTTAGTATTAGGAGCATAAGATCAATGATCACAATTAAACCCAGGGTTGAAGATAGTTTTGGAATTACACTAGCACCATTGTCTGTGGAAGAAATCTATAGTAAAGTAGATAATCCTGCCCATGGTGCGGTGGTAATCATGAGTGGTATGGTTCGTAATCAAACTGACGGTAAGTCTGTAGTGGCTTTGGAGTATCAAGCTTATGAACCAATGGCTTTACAGGTATTTTATCAAATTGCTGATCATATTCGCCATCAATGGTCTGATGTCAGTCGAGTGGCAATATATCATCGCATTGGGAGATTGTCAATTGGGGAAATTAGTGTACTTGTAGCTATAGGTTGTCCCCACCGTGGCCAGGCTTTTGCGGCTTGTGAATATGCTATTGATACGTTAAAACACAACGCACCTATTTGGAAAAAAGAACATTATTACAAAGCTGGAGAAGATGGTAGTCAAATAGTGGATTCATCTTGGATTTCTATAAATAATTGTCAGCATTAGTTATATCTATTAAGTTATATTTATGATGATTGTAAAATACATCATCAAGATTTTTATGTAACTAACTTAATTTTAACTTGAATTAATAGAATATAGCCTGTATAAATTTGAACCTTGAGATTCTAGAGTTTTCATGTTCATTTACTGCTTAATATTTCTTAACATAAATATCTTGACAAAATCGAGATCAAGTGAGATATAATCTCAACAGAGATCATGAAAAAACTCACCTAATAAAAAGCTCAAAAGCTGATTAAATTGGGATTTCGGGGTTATAGCGCAGTTGGTAGCGCACCTCAATGGCATTGAGGGGGTCAGCGGTTCGAATCCGCTTAGCTCCATAACATGATAAAACTAAATACTAGATACTGATTACCTTGGTTTTCCTAGTGTAGTAATGTAAATGACTGCTTCGTCAGCAGGAATACCCAAGACATCGTTAACTTGGTCATCAAAAAAGCCAGCGATACCACTGACACCTAAATTTAAGCGAACTGCGGCTAAATTCAATCTTTGTCCTAAAATACCTGCATCTGTGTGTAAATAACGGTAAACTCGATCACCATACTGAGCGATCGCATTTTTCAGGTCGGCAGTATGAAATAATACTGCTCCTGCATCTCTACCTAATTCCTGTCCCAAACAGAGAAAATGTAACTCCCGACGGAAATTTTTAAAGCGAATTTGCCGTAATTCTTGAGCTTTAGGTGCATAATAATAACAACCTGGATCTAATCCTTGAACTCCAGAAACCACCACAAAAGTTTCTATTAAATTCAAGTCAAAATAATCAGGGTGAGGATCTAAATTCTGGTCAACATAATTTTGTGGTTGATAAGTGAAATCAAGTAAAGCCTTGAGTTGATCAAAACTTAAATTATCGCCAGTATAAGCACGAGTAGAACGTCGTTTATAGATAGTATTTGCTAATTCTGATAAATTTTTCCCCCAAAAGATTGGCGCAGTCCGAGTAGGAATTTTATCACAGAAAGGAAAATTATATTTATCCTCTAAAGATTTTTCTTCTTTGAGAGTTGGTAACTTTAAATTACTGCTAGTAGTATCTGTGATTTCAGTTCGTAAATGAAAATATTTTAGTAATTCACCCTCAGGAATAGATGGATAATTAGTTTCAGTTGTAGAAGGTAAAACAGTGCTGCCTTTAGGTAAATTTTGGCGAATATCTAACAAATCTGCCAAAGCTAAAACAGCGGTCGTACCCTCTTGTTCGTGATCAATATAAAGTAGATCATTAACTGCTTTATCCACAAAACCGCCGATTAAATAAGAGCGATAATCTACAAGATTACAAGCTAATTGAATATTACCTAAAAGATGCCCAGTATCGAGAAAAATTCGGCGGTAAGCCCTATCTTCATACCGCCAAACAGAACGATAAAAAACCGCAGTAGTAATAATAGCTAATTGGGTGGTTTCTAGGGAAGAATGGTAAAAACAAGCCTCTTGTAAATTTTGCCAAACATCACTTTCCCAAAAGTGCATTAAAGAATGAGTTCGACATTGATAATTATAAAGTCCTGGTGGCAACAAAGGTGTACCGCGAGAAACCAAATATACTTCAGCCGGATATAAACCCCCTGCACTGGGAGCAGCACGTAAATATACTGCACTACCCATAGAAGGCATTTTTGCCGTCAGTCCATAACTGTGAAATAATAGGTGAGAGAGCCTGTGCCACCATTGAGCATTTTGATCATTGGTGGATATTTCTGTATTTTCTTGTAAATAAGGTTTCAGGTCAATATCAGCACCGATTTTGTACTCTTTGAAAGGTACTGGTTGTTTAGCCCAGTCTAAATTATAATTTTTAGAAGCTAGAGTTTGGGGATCATACTTAGTCCGTTCGTGATAATGTTCAGCTATGGATTGGTGTATTTCTGGCATAATAAATAATTGTAATTTAATATCTTTGTATTCCTACCATTGACGTTGACATTTATTAGCTCCATGATTTCCTGTAAATTAATTAAAAAATTAAAAACTGAAAATTGATTTTTTCTGCTAAAATTTTTAACCACCTGTCTTGGAGAACATTGAGCAAATGATACCTATACGTAAAACTCTCACAACATCTGATATTCAACTTTCTTACCTAGAATGGAATCAAGGTCAAGAACCATTAATATTGTTACATGGTATGGCTGATCATGCTTTAGTTTGGTCAAGTTTGGGAGACTATTTAAAATCAGATTACCATATAATAGCGCCAGATATGCGTGGTCATGGTGAGAGCAGCAAGCCAGAAAAAGATTACACTTTTAAAAGTGCAATTTCCGATTTAGAGGCATTAATGGATAAAATGGGGTGGTCTGCGGCTCATATTGTCAGCCATTCTTGGACAGGAAAATTAGCCGCCATTTGGGCTAGAGAAAACCCAACCAGATTAAAAAGTATCACATTAGTAGACCCCATTTTTATCTGGAAAATGCCCAGTTTTCTGAAAATCATATTTCCCCTATTATACCGTGTTTTACCTTTCCTCAAAACCATCGGACCATTTAGCAGTTACGAAGCAGCCGAACAAACAATTAAACAACTCAGTCAATATCAAAATTGGAGTTCTTTACAACAACAAGTTTTTCAAGCCGCAATTGCACAAAAACCCGACGGTACTTGGGGTAGTAAATTTACTATAGCAGCCCGTGATGGCATTTTTGATGCGGTCATGGAAGTACCAGGTTTTATTCACCCAGTTGACACACCTGCCCTCTTTATACAACCAGAAAAAGGTGTCAACCGCCAAAATTGGCAAATTCAACCTTACAAAACCAACCTCAAAAATTTACTTATTCGTCAAGTCCCCGGAAATCATTGGCCATTCTTAACTAACCCAACAGAATTTAATCAAATAGTTGCCAGTTTTTTAGCAGCACAAAAATGAGATTATTATATCGCAATTACCCATTACCCATTACCCATTACCCATTACCCATTACCCATTACCCATTACCCATTACCCATTACCCATTATGAGTCTTTGTATTAATCCAGTTTGTTCTCAACCCAACCACCCAGATAATGACGAAAACCGCTTTTGTCAAAGTTGTGGTTCTCAATTAGAATTAATCGGACGTTATCGAGTTTTACGTTTATTAAGTGACAAAACTGGATTTGGTAAAATTTACGAAGCTTATCAACAAGATAGGCCAAAAATTCTCAAAGTCCTGAAACAAGAATTAACTAATGATCCTAAAGCAGTTTCACTATTTCAACAAGAATTTAATGTTTTAAAACAATTAAATCATCCTGGTATTCCCGTAGCAGAAGATTACTTTTCCTATCAAACCAGAAATAATCTTATACTGCATTGTCTGATTATGGAAAAAATTGCAGGACCTAATTTAGAACAGTGGTTAAAGCAACAACAAAACCGCCCCATTTCTCAAGTTCAAGCCCTAGCCTGGTTAAAACAATTATTAGAAATAATAGCTTTAGTTCATAATCAACAATATCTCCATAGAGATATTAAACCATCAAATATCATGATTCGTCCTGATGGACAATTAGTATTAATTGACTTTGGGACAGCTAGAGAAATTACTAGAACCTATCTAGCTGGTGGGGGAATGACAGCAATTTCATCATCAGGTTATAGCCCTCTAGAACAAATGCGTGGACAAGCCATACCCCAATCAGATTTTTTTGCATTAGGACGGACATTTGTATTTTTATTAACGGGATATCAACCGCCAGAATTATATGATCCTAATTCGGATATTTTCAAATGGCGACATCATGCAAATCACGTTTCTCCATTATTATTAGATTTAATTGATTGGTTAATGTCCACCCAAGTAAATCAACGCCCTAGCAATACTCAAGAAATTTCTAAAAGATTAGCAGAAATTCAATATCAACTCCCTGAAAATACATCTAAACCCGTGAATATTAGCGGAACAGAAAAAACAGCCATAGTTAATCAAATAACTACTAATAATGCTGTTGTTCCCTCACAAACACAACCGCAAAAATTACCGTTATTGTCCTGGTTTACAGCTTTAATAGTTTCCTTATTACTACTTTGCTGGGTAGCTTTAGCTTCTAGAAATACCAAATTTGTAGCTTTACCTCCTGACTATGGACAAGCACCAATTAAAAAAGGTAAAGTTGATTATTTTACCTATGCAGAAGGAAAAGATAGTCAAGGGAGAGTTGCAGAATTTAATATTGCGGTTTTATCAGTAGAATATAAATGGCAATTAGGTAGCACCTACCAAATTAAATATAATGATCAAACTATGACCATTGATTCTTTAAAATCTAATTTAGAACAAGAAGGTATTCAGAATATTATGGAAAATCCCAGCGAGATTATTTCTGTGGGAACAGCTTCTTGTGAAGGTAATATTACCGCTGAACAAAGTCGCGCTTTAGAACGTTCTCAACAAATTCAATTATTAGTAAAAAAGATATTTAGTAGGACACCCAGCGTTAAAGGTTATCGCTTATTAAACTTAGGACAATTTCAGAGAAAAGATTGTCAAGTTAACCAAGACTCAACAGCCTATCAACGCAGTATTATCATTATTGGGGTGAAAAAACAAGCGGAAGGTGTAATATTAGATGAAGCTTTAAGAGACAGATTAGAGAAAAAACCATTTGCTGATTTTAAATTGGAAGATTATTCTCTAGGTTCAGCAGATAAATTTAAAACCATACCCAGCAATTTAGGTGATAGGTGACAGTAGATAAGTAGGGTGTGTTAGCGACAGCCTAACACACCATAATATATTTAATTATATATTAAATATATAAGTAGTCGTGCCAAATAAATTTCATATTTAGGAGAGGGAACTCTTAACTCTTAACAGGTAAGAAGTAGAGAGATTTTTGTTTTCAATAACTATGTGCAATTAATTTTGCTTGGGTACTTAATAACTTCATAGTCCACATTAGCTGCATATTTTCCTGGAGTAACATTGTTTAAATAAAAATCTCCTTTCTTGAGAGACAAGTGCGGGATAATACCCGCCTTCGACTCTACCCCCAACGAACAACTGACCAATTTGCGATACAATCAAAATTCTGCCAATTTCACAACAACCTTTACAGACAGGAGATGCTTCTATGGCACGTATGTATTATGATGAAGATGCTAATTTAGACCTTTTAACAGGTAAAACCGTTGCTATTATTGGTTATGGTTCACAAGGTCATGCTCACGCTCTGAATCTCAAAGATAGTGGTGTAAATGTCATTGTCGGATTATATCCCGGCAGTAAGTCCGCAGCAAAGGCGGAGGCTGCTGGATTGACTGTAAAAAATGTGGCTGATGCTGCTAAAGCTGCTGATTTCATCATGATTTTATTACCTGATGAAGTCCAAAAAACAATTTATAAAACCGAAATTGAGCCAAATTTAGAGGCTGGAAACGTTTTAGCTTTTGCACACGGCTTTAATATCCATTTTGCCCAGGTTATCCCCCCTGCTGATGTTGATGTAGTCATGGTTGCACCTAAAGGACCTGGACATTTAGTACGTCGTACCTATGAACAAGGACAAGGTGTACCTGCATTATTTGCCGTTTATCAAGATGCTACAGGTCAGGCACGCGATCGCGCTATGGCTTATGCTAGAGGTATTGGTGGTACACGCGCTGGTATTTTGGAAACTACCTTCCGTGAAGAAACCGAAACCGATTTGTTTGGAGAACAAGCAGTATTGTGTGGTGGTTTGAGTGCTTTAATTAAAGCCGGTTTTGAAACCTTAGTCGAAGCAGGTTATCAACCAGAACTCGCTTATTTTGAATGTCTACACGAAGTCAAATTAATTGTTGATTTAGTCGTAGAAGGTGGTTTAGCCACCATGCGCGATAGTATTTCTAATACTGCCGAATATGGTGATTATACTCGCGGTCCTCGCGTTGTCACCGCCCAAACCAAAGCGGAAATGAAGAAAATCCTCAGCGAAATTCAATCTGGACAATTTGCGCGGGAATTTGTCTTAGAAAACCAAGCCGGTAAACCTGGTTTTACTGCTATGCGTCGTCAAGAAGCTGAACATCCTATTGAGGAAGTTGGTAAAGATTTACGCGCTATGTTTAGCTGGTTGAAAAAAGCCTAATTTTCTATAATTTCAAAAGAGGTGATTGGTAATAACCAATTACCTCTTAATCTTTATTTA
Source organism: Anabaena sp. 54 (assembly GCA_900299285.1). Lineage (GTDB taxonomy): Bacteria > Cyanobacteriota > Cyanobacteriia > Cyanobacteriales > Nostocaceae > Dolichospermum. The sequence continues at coordinate 13,293 of OMJF01000241.1, forward strand.
GGTCTTGTTATCTCCAAAATAGTTATGATAAAATAAGGAAATAGCCAGTTAACTATTTTTAACTTGTCTGTTGCAATATTCTCTGTATTCCTAATGTTTATTTCTCATATCATCCTCAAAAATTGGCGTAATTTTCTGTCAGTAGATGTTGGATTAGGTGACAGAGTTTTTGTAGTCGGTCCGAACGCTTGTGGTAAATCTAATAATATTTATCCATAAGCTGCAAAAAACCAAAAAATAACCTCGCATAAAAAATGAACTCTAGTGTTATATTGTCGAATATTTTAAACCCTCCAGTGTTATTCTTCTTTTTAGGAATCCTGGCAATTTTACTACAATCTGATTTAGAAATTCCCCAACCATTACCAAAATTATTTTCTCTTTATCTGCTATTAGCAATTGGTTTTAAAGGTGGATATGAAATTGATGAAAGTGGCATTAACCCCGAAATTGCACTCACGCTTTTAGCGGCTATATTTATGGCTTCTGTTGTCCCTATCTATTCATTTTTTATCCTCAAATTGAAATTAGATAGCTATAATGCGGCCGCTATTGCTGCAACCTATGGTTCAATTAGTGCAGTTACCTTTATTACAGCGCAATCTTTTCTCAAAGTTCTCAGTATTGATTCTGGGGGACACATGGTAGCAGCTTTAGCACTCATGGAATCTCCCGCAATTATTGTCGGAATTGTCTTAGTCAGAGTTTTTGCCAAAACTCAAAAACCAGAAATAGAAGCAGAAGAAGACAAATTTTCTTGGAGTGAAGTTTTCCGAGAAGCTTTTTTAAATGGTTCTGTATTTCTGTTGGTTGGTAGTGTAATAGTGGGAATTTTGACTGGAGAAAAAGGTTGGGAAAAATTACATCCTTTTACCCAAGATATATTTTATGGAGTGCTATCATTCTTTTTACTAGATATGGGTATGGTGGCGGCAAGAAGAATTAAAGATCTAAGTAATACAGGTTTTTTCTTAATTAGTTTTGGGGTATTTATGCCTGTGTTGAATGCCATTATTGGTATCTTGATTAGTAAAGTAATTGGGATGTCTGAAGGGAATGCTTTATTATTTGCGGTACTTTGTGCTAGTGCTTCTTATATTGCTGTACCAGCAGCAATGCGAATGACAGTTCCTGAAGCTAACCCCAGTTTATATGTATCCATGGCTTTAGCGATCACATTTCCATTTAATATTATTGTTGGTATACCTTTGTATTTCAACATAATCAAGACTTTAGGTATAGGAGGATAATAAGATGCAAGCTGTGAAAAAAATTGAAATTATTACTAATTCTTTGGAATTACAAAAAGTTCTCAAAGTTTTGGATCATGCAGGTGTTTCTGGCTATACAATTATTGAGGATGTGACAGGCAAAGGACATAGAGGCAAGGCTATTGACGATTTAGAAGGTCATGCACTTACCAACGGTTATATAATGACGATTTGTAGTCAAGAACAAGAACATCAAGTAGTGGAAGCTATCAGACCAATTTTGAAAAAATATGGTGGTGTTTGTATTGTTTCTGATGCTAAATCAATTTTACATTAGTGAATTTTTGTAAATCAATATCCAAGAATAAGTGGGTAATGCTATAGTCATTACTATAGTTTAGGCAATACTACCTCAAGTATAGAAAATGGAATCTCTAATTTCAAGTTTCAGCCAAAATTTAGATTTTTCCGCATCTGAAATAGAAGCAATACTTACCACACCTTTAAATGAGGTACTACAATCACCGGCATTAAAACAACAATTAGACAGTTTAGATATTAACTTACTCAAAAAACCTTACCTACAGCCGGTGCAGTATTAGCTCAACATTTACCACTTTTTTATGATTGGCTCAAGAATGAATTAGGAGTTCAGCGTGTTCCTGATAGTCCAGATCATACAACAAAATGGGTAGTTGGTTTTCTTAATAATCAAGAAAGTATCAATCACCTAGTTGATTTACATCGTCCCGTCCCCCACGCAGCATTAGAAAAAGCTGTTCCCCGGTTAGTGGGTTTATTTGATGGTGTAGAAGATGAAAAAGTGCGTAAAGAATGGGAAAAAGCAGTTGCAGCACTTTGTTTAGTTTTAGTTGTGGATGCTCGTGAACAAGAGAAACTAGCTCAATCAAAATTTTAGATTTACGATTTTAGATTTTGGATTGACTCCTCTCTCAAGTGTTGAAGCTGGAAAATTTTGGAGTTAGAATTGACAGTTTTTGCGTTCTCAATGACTCCGAACCTGTACCAATTTTTTTAATCTCTGTGTTCTTGTGAGTCCTCTGCGATTTGATATTCCGTGATTCGTGCGTAAGTCCTACTAAAATCTAAAATTTTTACTTAAAGTGCTGGACGATGTTGAATCCAAGGGTTAGCGGTTTCTAATTGGGCTGCTAAACTAATGAGGGTAGATTCGGCCGCAGGTTTGCCAATTAATTGTACACTGATGGGTAAACCATTGGTGTCGAAACCCACCGGAAGGGCGATCGCAGGTAATCCGGTAGCATTTGCAACAGGACAAGGAGCAACCCAATGAGCAATTTTAGCAAAAGTTTCTTCTACAGTTAAATCCGCCCATTCACCAATACGAATGGGAGAATGGAGATAAACTGGTAATACTAATATATCTACACTATCAAAAAAGGCGACAATTTGCCGAGATACCATTTGCATTTGCTTGAGAGCTTGCAAATATTCTACTAGAGAACCGTTTTTGCCTAATAACCAGCGATTTAAAGGTTGCAAAGCTGCTGAGGGAATTCCAGCTGCTGCGATTCCAGATTGCCAAACGCTTTTAAATGGTTCAATCAAACTACTAAAATCTGGGCATTTTTCTGTAATTTTATGTCCCAATTGTGCTAATAAATTAATGGTTGTTAATACCCCTTGTTTACAGTTAGGGTCAGCTTCTCCAAAGGGAATAATACTGGTACTAAAGGCAATTTTCAGACTATCTAATTTAACTTTAGTTGCGTCGAGAAATGATGGTTGGGGATCTGGCAACCAATAAGGATCACCTGGGACATATCCAGATATAACATCTAACATCGCCGCCGCGTCAGCTACCGTACGGGCAATAGGACCATCCACAGCTAACCCAGCCAAGTTTTCCCCCACAGGGGCTTTAGTAACTCTACCTTTAGCGGGTTTAATTCCGACTACGCCACAACAAGCCGCAGGACCACGAATCGAACCACCACCATCTGAACCTTGAGCGATCGCACATAATCCTGCTGCTACGGATGCGGCGGCACCACCACTAGAACCACCAGGAGTATATTCTAAATTCCAAGGGTTTCTAGCTGGGGGAAATCCCGCAGGTTCACTGTAAGGATAAGAACCTAATTCAGAAGTAGCAGTTTTCCCTAAAATAATAAACCCAGCTTGTTTAATTTTCGTAACTACTCCATCATCATAATTAGGGATATTATTTAACAGGGCTGAATTTCCGTAAGTCAAAGTAACATCTGCAACCGCATTTAAGTCTTTAATAGAAATTGGTACACCAAAAAATGGGGGTAATTCTGAAATTGTCGTTAGTAATTCCGTTTTGATTTTAGCATCAGCAACGGCTAAATCTGCCGTAACTGTGAAATAACTGCCCAATTGGGGGTTTAAGCGTTGAATGCGTTCTAAATATATCTCTACCAAGTCTAGGGGTGACAGTTCCCGTAGTCGAATTAATTGTGCTAATTCTAAAGCTGGGGTAAAAGCTAAATTATTATTGTCCATGAAATTGCGTTAACTTTAAAGCTAGGGTAAAAGCTAAATCATGATTATCCATAGATATAAATCAATTTTTTGGTTATAAATCAATGTTTTTGGATCTGAGGAAATCTAATTTTTCATTAACATCAAACAATGATCACAATAAGGTATTGATAGGGGTAGGTTGAAACCAACTTTTTAATTCAACTGTCCCTAAAAACGGAGAGGGAGGGATTCGAACCCTCGAAGGGATATAATCCCTTAACAGATTAGCAATCTGCCGCTTTCGACCACTCAGCCACCTCTCCAATTCATAAGTAATAATCGTAGCAGAAGTTTTTGGGCTTGTCAATAGTTTTTTATTAAAAAATTAAATGACAACTAACCACTAACCACTAACCACTAACCACTAACCACTAACCACTAACCACTAACCACTAACCACT
>OMJF01000242.1 GCA_900299285.1 Anabaena sp. 54
CCACCTGCGTGGACTAAGGAAAAATTAAGGATTTGAAACCTGCGTAGGCAGGTTTTGTCTGTGTAGATGTGATTTCTAATCGCCCTTAGACTTTTAAAATATCCTCTGATATATCTATAATAAATGGGTGATTATCAGGATTATCGGGCAATTTACCATGAAATTTGATTTAACAAGATTTTATCAAGCTTGTAACCCTAACAAAACTCTTGATCAAAGTAAAGCTGAAGATAGACAATATTATATTGATTTTTCCGAGGTACGGGGTGCAGAAATTATTAAAGAATTTAAAAGAACTATTGCTTTACTTTCTCCGGAAATTCCCACTTGTCAATTATTTACAGGACATATTGGTTGTGGTAAATCTACTGAATTACTGCGGTTAAAAGCAGAATTGGAAAACTCAGAATTTCATGTAGTTTATTTTGAGTCTAGCCAAAGTTTAGATTTAGCCGATATTGATATTACAGATATTTTACTAGCGATCGCTCGTGAAGTTAGTCAAAGTTTAGAAGCAGCAGAAATTAAACTCAAACCAGGATACTTTCAAAATCTATTTACAGAAATAGCGGAACTTTTACAAACACCCTTAGATATTGGTTTTGAAGCGGAATTATCCGTAGGTATTGGCAAAATTACCGCTAAAACAAAGGATAGTCCTAAATTGCGGAGTCAACTGCGACAATATTTAGAACCTCGTACCAATGGAATTTTAGAATCAATTAATCAAGAATTGCTTATCCCCGCAACAGAAAAACTAAAAAAACGCGGTAAAACAGGTTTAGTGGTGATCATTGATAATCTAGATAGGATAGATAATGCTGTTAAACCAAATGGTCAATATCAACCAGAATACCTATTTGTAGACAGGGGTGAACAACTAAATAAATTAAAGTGTCATGTTGTTTATACAATTCCCCTAGTTCTTATATTTTCTAACGCTTTAGGTAGGTTAACAAATCGCTTTGGAGTAGATCCTAAAGTTTTACCAATGGTAGCAGTCAAACAGAAAAATGGCGCAGATTATCCCGCAGGAATTACACTCTTAAAAGAAATGATTATGAAAAGAGCCTTTCCCAGAGTTAGTGTAGAAGAAAGTCAAAATTTAATTACAAACATATTTGATAGTTCGGAAACATTAGAACGACTTTGTCAAGTTAGCGGTGGTCATTTGCGTAACTTGTTAATGTTATTATTTCGTTGTTTACAAATGCAAGACACACCAATTTCTCGAAAATGTCTGGAAACAGTGATCAAAAAACGTTGTAATGAGTTAAATTTAGCAATTACACCTGACGAATGGGAGTTATTACAGGAAGTACGAAAAACAAAAAACTATCGAGGAAATGAAAAATATGATATCCTACTTCACAGTATGTTTGTATTTGAATATCGAGATGAAAATGGATCTTGGTTTGATATTAACCCAATTTTAATAGAAACCTAGAAATGTAGGGTGTGTTAGCGACAGCGTAACGCACCATTTTGATTTAAGAGGATGTTTTAAAAGTGGTACACTGTAGTTTTCATCACATTTTTACCCCCCTTAATCCCCCCTTATGAAGGGGGGAAACAAGAAAATACTGAAATAAGGAAATGATATTATGAATAATCTAGAAATCTCCCCCGATAATAATCAAAATTCCTTGCGAACGGTATTGAGAGCAATTAATTTTTCTCAAGGTCAATTATCGTTTATTTTTCTGCGTTGTAATTATGCAAAATTACGTCAGCAAATATCAGCACAAATTCATCAAGTTTCCTCTATTCCTATTCGAGAAATAACTTTAACAGCATCTACAAAAAGTTTTTACAATCAAATATCTCAAGAATTGGGAAATGAACAACCACCAGCTTTAATGATTTCTGGTTTAGACTCAGTGAAAAACATTGATGTGATTTTGAATGTGTCTAATCAACTTCGAGAGGAATTTAGAAAAAACTTCCCTTTTCCGATTTTGATTTGGATAGATGATCAAATTCTCAAAAAAATTATCCGCGTCGCACCAGATTTAGAAAGTTGGGGGAGTATTCTCGATTTTGAAAATGATCCGGAGGATTTAATTAATCTCCTTCAAGAAACAACAGCAGAAATATTTATTAATGATCATATTCCCAGTCCTCAAGTTTACCAAGAAATAGAATTTGCAACTCAGGACTTACAAAATAGAGGAGCAGTAATAAATCCAGAAATACAGGCTGGTTTAAATTTGGCCTTTGGTTTACGGGAATATCAACAAGATCATTTAGATCAGGCTTTAAGTTTTTATCAAAAAAGTGCAGAATTTTGGCAAAATAATAATAATACCCCACCCGCGCTGTCGCGCACCCTCCCCTTAGCAAGGGGAGGGTTAGAGGAGGGAATAGGCTGTAATAATTTAGAACGTTATGGGATAATATTGGTAAAAATATCTTTAGTTTATACCCGCAAAGCGGAAATTAATAATAGTGAAGATCTAGAAAATTGGCAAAATTCTAGAAATTATTTACAGCAAGCTGTAGAGATTTTTGAAAAAGCGCAAAGATTAGATCTAGTAATTCAATATATCAATGATTTAGGGGAAATATTCCGACATTTAAAAGCGTGGAATGATTTAGAAAATCTAGCTCAAAAATCGTTGAAATTATATGAAACCCTCTCTTCCACAATCAGAAAAGCTTTAATTCCCCCTTCCCTGGGAGGGAAGGGGGTTAGGGGGTTAGGTCAAAATTACGGTTTTCTTGCAGAAGTAGCTTTAGAAAATCAAGACTATCCAAAAGCAAATCAATACGCACAACAAGCAATAGATATTTTAACTAAAATTCCCAATGTACCCTCCCAAGCATATAGCCAACATCGTTTATTTATGTCCCGTTCTCAAGTGGGTTTAGGGGAAATATCCGCAGCTATTCAAACCTTAGAAATTGCTAAAAATCAAAGTTATCATCAATATAATCCTAAACTTTATATTGCGATTTTAGAAAAATTAAGTTCTCTATATTTCCAAGAAAAACAATATTTAAAAGCATTTAATCTCAAACAAGAAAAATTACAAATTGAACAACAATATGGTTTTCGGGCTTTTGTTGGTGCTTCTTATCTAAACCCCCAACGTCAAATTATCAATATTCCCTTACCTGGGGAACAGAGAGAAGTCGAAAACTTAGAAAATATCGGTACAATTGCTAGAGAAATTTCTGCTTCGGGAAGAGAACAAGATGTTAAACGGTTGCGAGAAAGAATTGCGGGAACTCAACATAAATTAACTGTAATTCATGGTCAGTCTGGAGTTGGTAAAAGTTCGATTTTACAAGGTGGTTTAATTCCCGCGCTTCAACAAGAACCCCTTGGAGAACGGGACGCTGTACCTATATATTTACGAGTTTATACAAATTGGATAGAACTTTTAGGAGAGAGTTTAAAAACAGAAACTTTAAAATCAACAATTGATCAATTATCCCTACATTCTACAGAGACAATTATTCAAAAATTGCGAAAAAATGCTGATAAATATTTATTAACGGTTTTGATATTTGACCAGTTTGAGGAATTTTTCTTTGTTTATACTGATAAAATCCAGAGAAAACCATTTTATGACTTTTTCCGTATCTGTTTAGATATTCCTTTTGTAAAAATAGTTCTTTCCTTACGGGAAGATTATTTACATTATTTATTAGAATTAGACCGTTTAGTTGATTTGACCGTCACTAATAATAATATTCTTGATAAAGATATTCGCTATTATTTGGGTAATTTTTCTCCCCCAGACGCTCAAACAGTGATTCAAAGTCTCACGGAAAAAACTCAGTTTTATTTACAAGCAGAATTAATTACGGAACTGGTCAAAGAATTAGCGGGAGATATGGGGGAAGTTCGACCCATAGAATTACAAATTGTGGGAACACAATTACAAACTGAACAAATTACAACCTTAGCAAAATATCGAGAATTTGGCAATAAAGAAAAGCTAGTAGAAAAGTTTTTAGAAGATGTAATTAAAGACTGTGGTTCAGAACATGAACAAGTAGCGCGACTGGTATTATATTTACTCACGGATGAAAATAATACCAGACCTTTAAAAACCAAAGATGAATTAGTAGTACAATTACCAGCAAGTGAAAATCTGGATTTAGTTTTGATTTTAAATATCTTCGTTGCGTCCGGTTTAGTCTTACTATTACCAGAATCTCCAACAGATAGATATCAGTTAGTGCATGATTATTTAGTTGAGTTTATTCGTCAACAGCAGGGAAATGAATTATTAGCAAAATTAGCTCAAGCTCAAGCAGAATTACAGCAGGAAAAAGAAGCTAAAGAAATAATAGAACAGGCCAGAATTAAAGCTGAAGCACAAATTAAAGCAGCACGAAAAAGCTTAAAATTAAGTTTTAGTTTAGCTGCGGGTTTTATCGTAATTGCAGCTATAGCCTCTGTTTATTCCTTCAATCAATTTAGAGAAGCTGATATTGCTAAACAAGCGACAAAACTAGAACAAGGTGGAGTCAATGTTTTCAGACAATTTCAACTAGAAGAATTACCATCTTTAGTCGCTGCTATCCAGAATGGTAAAACTTTAAAAACATTAGTTAAAAACAGTCCCCTGGACAAATATCCCACCATTAGTCCTATTTATGTCTTAAATAATATCCTCGATAATATCAAAGTCCGTAACCAGTTTCAGGGACATCAGGGTCCTGTCTATAGTGTAAGTTTCAGTCCCGACGGTAAAACCATTGCTACTGCTTCTGGGGACAATACAGCGCGGTTGTGGGATTTACAGGGGAATTTGTTAC
>OMJF01000243.1 GCA_900299285.1 Anabaena sp. 54
CCACGGGGGGATTGGGCAACCACGGGGGGATTGGGCAACCACGGGGGGATTGGGCAACCACGGGGGGATTGGGCAACCACGGGGGGATTGGGCAACCACGGGGGGATTGCCCCTACCTGTTATATAATTAACATAGTGGTCAAAATTATTTATTCAACAATTTCTTCATTCAAAATTATGAACTTATTCAAAAATATTCAAAAAAGTGTAGGCAATGCTGGCAAAATACTACAGAACACTTTACAATCTTATATAGAGTTTAATACTCCAGCTAAACAATTAATTTTAAAATCAAAAACCGTAAATTTTTTATGTCGTCAAGTTGAGTCGAGAATAGAACAAATTATTAGTTTAACACCTGATGATACTCAAGGATTAATAGCAATAATTAACCTGGATCCAATAGAAGTAAAATTACATTTTACTCCCAAATTAATCACTCTTAAAGAAGATGTGATAGAGGGAGAATTTCAATTATTGAAAAAACCAGATATTCAAAGTTATGATTGGGTTTATAAAACTTTAATTAGTGGCTGGAAAGTATCTGTAGCTGAAAATGTGTTACCAGAAAAGTTTAAAGTTGAGGGTGATAAAATTTACTATAAATTGCCAAGAAATGAGGTTAAACTTTTAGAAGTGCTGACAAAATATGTTACTCCTGGTTCAACATTATCTACTGATATGCAAGCAGGAGAATTAATTATTGAAAGTGCGATCGCTATCAATTGGAATGATATTAATTTATCAGGACTGATATCAATTTTAAAAGTCAAATCCTAATAGAAATTGTATAGAAATTGTTATGAATAATTGAAAGATGACAATAATTACCTTCTCATTCCCAACCACTTGGCGGTAGAGTATTTCCAGAAAAGTAAATTTCCGATGAAGAAAAAGAACTTTTTAAAGAAGTCGGGGATATGGGTTTTATGGTGTTTATCCTTCTATAATTTTTATCTCTTCTGCTGTTAGTTCGTAAAGTTGATAAACTAACTGATCTATTTCTGTTTCTAATGCGGTTGTATCTGCTTTTGGATCTGATTTTTTAGCGGCGAGGATTTGATTAACTATTTTTTCTAATAACAATTCTTCAGTTTCCGTAGGTTCTTTAATGGGTAACATTTCAATTTTATACTTTTTCCATCTATTTGTACCCATTCCTGTAGTAGTGGAAATTTGATTAAAATACCATTCTGATAGTCTAGAATTTAAAATTGCTAACAAATATTTAAGTTTTTCACCAGTCATTAAAAATGTAGTAGCTTCAGCATAATAGTTAGAGTCATCAAAAGTAAATTTAGGTTGATCAGAAATTTCACCCCACACAATTTTAGGTTTATTAAAATCTTCTAAATAAGCACAATTTCTTAAATTTGTCCAATCTTGTCCCTGATCTTGTCTTTGTTCTATTTGAGGAAGAAAAGAAAGTAAATAATTATAAATAGCTGGATAATTTTCTTTAACTTTTATTCGTTCAATATTATGTTTTGCCACTCCATTATGTGTATTAATTAGATAAAATCCAGCAAATTCATAACTATATTTTTTTAGATCTCTACCTCTTAAAATTGGCTGAATTATTTCAGCAGAATTAGAACTTTCAGCAATTAATTGATTTTTGGTTTCTTCGTTGATAATAAAAGCTGCATTTAGTCCAGTCAGCACACCTCTGTTAATATTAATATTGAATTCTTTTAAAAGCTTAGAAGATTGCTCTATCTTGAATTTCAAATCAGTTGTTTTTCCATTACCGATAATCCATTCTGATGTATTAGGTATTATAAATTGAAAACAATTGTTATCGAAATACTCATGTAATGAAGAACCGACAAGGTAATTATTATTGAGACTAGCAACATCAAAAAATTCCTTAACTTTATCTGTTTTCAAGATGATAATATTTGATTCTACAGTAGCTTCTTCAAAAATTTGCATATCTTCAATATTTAATAAAGTCTGAGGTTGCAGATTTTCAATTAAATATTTTTTCAGAGAATCACCATAAATAGTTCTCAACCAAGAATTAGAAGTAATGTAAGTTAAAAATCCTGCTTGTCTTAACAAACAACTTCCTTTTTCATAAAACAAGCAATAAATATCTGCACCCTTGGTATAAGTTTGATAATTATTTTCAAAATAAACAGTTTGAGATTTTTCTTTCATTTTAGATAGTGAAATATAAGGAGGATTACCAATAATTACATCAAAACCGATAAAATCACCTTCATCATTTAAAACTTGAGGAAATTCAAACCGCCATTCAAAAGCATTTTGATACAATTTACCACTTTTTTTCTCTTCAATCTCAGCATTGAGTTCATTAATTTGCTGTTCTAACTCTTCTTGCTTTTTTTGACGACTTTTTGCTTCTGCTTTACTTTCTACAAATAATGACTTTTGATCTCGTAAATGACGAAGTTCTGCAACTTTTTGATTTCGTTTCTCTATATTCGGATCATTGCTACTAATTTCTGTGCTTATATTACCTTTAATATCATTAATTAATCGTTCCATTTCCTGTTTTTGATCTTTATTATCAGTGTTATGATAGGTTGTTATAGCATTTCTATAACTTTCAATATTCCAATTGCTTTTTTTCAAAATCGTCCGTAAATCCCAATTTAAAGGAAAACGACTAATTAAAGAATTTCCAATTTTAATATTAATATCAATATTTGGTAAAGTTTCTAATTCTCCTAGATTCCCCTCTCCTACCAGGAGAGGGGTTAGGGGTGAGGTCTGATAATAAGCATTTTTTAAAAGTTCAATCCATAAACGTAACCGACAAATTTTTACTGAATTGGGATTTATATCTACACCAAATAAACAATTTTCAATAATTGTCTGTTTTTCATAAAAAAGTGTTTCTTGTATGCGTCTACTTTCTGGATTTTTAGGATTATATGTGAAAATTTTTCCATCATCATCTATAATAATTAATTCATCATTTTCTATTATTATATGATAATCTCTTAAAGTTTTACCTTGTTTATCAAGTAAAATTTTTAACTCACTTTTAATAGTAATAATTTCATTTAAAGCTGAAACTAAAAAATGTCCAGAACCGACTGCTGGATCACAAATTTTTAAACTATTAATAATCTGATTAGCTTCTTTTTTATCTGTGATTCTATCATATAATTCGTCAATATTTGCACAGTTCCAACCTTTAATTTCCTTGAATTTCTGTAAAACTGCTTTGCGGATAGTTTCCCGACACATATACATAGTAATAAATCCAGGAGTGAAGAAAGAACCATCTTTATAACCGTTAATTTTCTCAAAGATTAAACCTAAAACAGACGCATTAATCAAGGTTTTACTTTCTTCTTGGATTTCTTCTGTACCTTCACTGCTAAAATCGTAAGCATCAAGAAATTCAAAAATATATTCTAGTGCTTTTAGTTTTCCTGTAGGTTTATGATCATGATTATCTTTAAGAACTGTATTATTAAAAATAGAAAGTTTCTCATCATTGACTAAATTACTAATAACTATTGTTTGATGTTCAATTTCTGATACTTCAAATAAAGAACTATTCAAATAAGGAATATTAGCAACAAGATTTTTTATATGTTTTTCTCTTGCGTCTGGTTTATGAGATAAAACACCAAAAAATAAACGGTTGAGATTACCAAAATCTTGAATTTTTGCTATATTGAGAAATGCAAAAGATTTATTACCTTGGTGATAGTTGATTAATTGGGATTCTAATAATTTTAAAAACAGAATGCGATTAATCCAAGTAATAGCTAATTCTAAACTAACGTTAAAAAGCCTGTCTTCGCTGTTTTCTCCAAATTGTTCTGAATTTTCTAATCTATCAATTTTGCGTAATTCTTGCAACCGAGTGATAGTATTTTCAATTAATGAACCCGTTTCCCTTTCATTAATTGGTTTACGCTGAATTAATTTTTTACTACCTTCTTTAATTTCCGTTAAACCAAGAATGTGTAGTAATTCACTATAAAAGTTTTTATTTAAACTATTGCTGTCATTAATAACAGGTAATTTTAATAAATGTTGTGGGGAAAACAGCTTAAATAAAGGAATCAGGTTTTGATCATTTTCTGGATTTTGATTAATTAAATACTGTTGATAATCTCTAATATCGAAATGCGTAAAAACTAATTGATTTTCAATTTTATCTATTGCGGGTTGAGCAATTTCTTTATAGAAAAATTCTGTGCGAGAATTGGATAAACGTTTTTCTTCAAAATCAGTAAATTGCTTGACTAATTGTGTATTCTGAGCAAACAAATTTTCAAAAATTGTCGCATCAAAAATAAACCATTCATAAATATTAGTAGCAATTAAATATTTAATTTCTGGATTTTTATTTGTAACCCGTTCTCGTAAAAAGTATAACACTAATTGTTGTAATGCTTTAGTATTTAAGTTATCAACTGTGATCATTTCATTGTTATTTACCTTTTTAGCTTCTAAAATCACGCCCACACTGCTTTTAGTATCTTTGCCATTATAAATTACTAGGTCATTACTTGCTTTAATATTGATTAAGTAATCAGCACCGTAATAGGTATTTTTAAAAAAATCAGTCAGAATATTTTTATGAAATTCCTCTCTTTCCTTTTCATCAATTTGACTAATTAGTGTCATCAGATTCTTTCTAAATATCTCAAATTCATTTCTAATTGGTTTAATTCTTAGAAATGCTTTATTTAATGCTTGTCTAGGTTGAATTTTATTGTTAATCATATTGAATTACCAAAAATTATAAAATAAATAATAATTTTTTTATTAATAAATATTTATTATTTTATTATAGCATTGAATTAAAATCAAGAAATAGATTGTAATGTTTTTTAACAAATTTTAAGTCATAAAATATCCGACTTCTGAAGAGGATGTTTTAAAATTTTGATGTGAATACAATATCGTTTTGCCGTGTTAAGTTTAAACGCTAATATATAAGAACTAAAATATTATAAGCTTGCATATATAAATTTTGTTATCGTTTATTCTTGTACAAGAAAAGCCACATTTGCCCAAATTCCAACTGAGGATGAATTTAGACTTTTCAAAAAACCTTTAAACTTGGAAGTTTATAAAAAGTTACATTAAATTTCAGAAAAATCATTCCCCTCTAATGAAGTCACAAATTGGATAATTATTTGCCCAACGAGGTACACATATATGAAAAGCTTTGCATTTTCCATGGGTAAGAGTAAGCACAATAAAATCGTGAGATTGGCTACATCGGTGATCGCCGCCTTATCTTTAATAGGTGGTATTAATGCTGCCAATGCCGCTACCCAAAAAACACCAGCAGCAAAAGAAATAACTTCTGTATCAATATCAATCGCTCCTGGTCAAACTCAGCCGGTAATTACTCAGTCTGTAACTCGCCAAATTCGTTATCAGTTTATGGGAATTGAACCTTTGATCATTTTTCCCGTGATCGTTATTGGTGGTTGTATTTTCTTCGGTGGACTGGTAGTTATCGGTGAGCGCGAGGTGGGCATTGTTGTCAGAAAATTTACCTTTTCTGGTAAAGTATTACCCCCTAATAGATTAATCGCCTTACACGGAGAAGCTGGTTTACAAGCAGATACCCTGGCCCCTGGTTGGCACTGGGGTTATTGGCCTTGGCAGTATGCTGTCAAAAAAGAGCCAGTAATCATTGTCCCCCAAGGAGAAATCGCTCTGGTTGTCGCCGCTGATGGTGCTTCTAACCCTCCAGAGCGGATTTTGGGCAAAATTGTCGAATGTGATAATTTTCAAGATGCTCGCAAATTTTTGACGAAAGGTGGCGAAAAAGGACGACAAATTGCTTTTATTACCGCTGGTACTTACCGGATTAACACTGCTTTGTTTAAGGTTATTACGACAGCAAATGCCACTACCCATGGTATGCGTCCAGAACAATTGCGTATTTATGAAGTAGCAGCAGATAAAGTTGGTATTGTCACCACCTTAGATGGTTCACCAATTCCAGCCGGTGAAATTGCTGGACGTTTGATTGGTGGCCATGATAACTTTCAAAATGGCCAAAAATTTATTGATGCTGGCGGACAACGGGGTTTACAAGAACAGGTATTATTATCGGGTTCGTGGAATCTCAACCCTTGGTTGGTAAATATCGAACAAGTACCGATGACGGAAATTCCCATTGGTTATGTGGGTGTGGTGATTTCTTTTGTCGGTGAAGATGAGGAAGATGTCAGTGGTGCGGCTTTTACTCACGGAAATTTAGTCAATCAAGGACACAAGGGGGTTTGGATTGAACCATTGTATCCAGGAAAACACCCACTCAATACTAAGGTGATGAAAGTTGAGTTAGTACCGACGACGAATATTGTTTTAAACTTTACTGATAGAATCACTGGACAGCACGGATATGATACTAATTTGAAGGCGTTAAAACTGTTGTCATTTGATGGTTTTAGCTTTGATTTAGAGATATTTCAAATTATTCACATTGGGGCTTCAGACGCGCCAAAAGTGATTTCTCGCTTAGGTTCGATGCAAAATGTCATTGACCAAGTTTTGCGTCCTATTGTGGGCAATTATTTCCGTAATTCCGCTCAAGAATATACCATTTTGGATTTTTTGATTGCCCGTAGCGAGCGCCAAATAGAAGCTTCTGAATACGTTAAATCTGCTTTACGTGCTTATGATGTGCAAGCTGTAGATTCTTTAATTGGTTTAATTACGCCCCCTAATGAATTGATGCACACTTTGACAGAACGGAAAATCGCCGAGGAACAACGTAAAACTTACGAAGTGCAGCAAATGGCCGAAACCCAACGACAAATGTTGGTCAGGGAAACAGCATTAGCTGATATTCAACAAGATTTGGTACAATCAGAACAAGGCGTGACAATTGCCCAATTGCAAGCTAACGCCCAAATTCAGCAAGCAACCGGTGAAGCGGAAGCTATTAAACTTAAAGCTGTTGCTGAAGCTGAAGGTATTCGCGCCACGGGTAACGCTAAAGCGGAAACCTACCTCGCCGGTGTGGAAGCTTTAGGAACACAAGGTTATACAGCGATGCAGTTAATGCAAATTATAGGCGATCGCAATGTCCGTATTATCCCTGATATTACGGTAAATAGCAGCAATGGTAATGGTAATAGTAACAGTTTAGTGGATGGTTTACTTTCAATGATTCTCTGGAATCAAACAGGACAAACACAGGCGGAAACAAAGGTATCTAAACTACCATCTCTTCCCAATCCCATTATTCTTAAACCTGAACCAGCAAATCACAACAGTCAGATATAGGTTTAATTTACAGCAGTTTGCGATCAAACCCGGAACAAGAACCCCACCCCCAACCCCCTCCAGTATCAAAAGCACCCCCCTTAATCCCCCCGCTGCGGGGGAATTAAGGGGGGTGCGATGAGGGAGCTAAGATGTACCTTACAGCTATTTTCAGGTAAATAAACCACAAACCGACCTCTTGTGGCTTTGATTTACTCCCCTTCCCTGGTAGGGAAGGGGCTGGGGGTTAGGTCTAA
>OMJF01000244.1 GCA_900299285.1 Anabaena sp. 54
TGTGTATTTAATTTGTATAAGTCTGGCGGGCAAGATGCCCACCCCACAAGATTTAACCATTTTAGGATTATACAATTTAGGTGCATAACAGCTTATCATGTCCGCCCAATCACTGACGATATAGTTCATCATTGTATTGCCTTTTCCCAATCACCAATCACCAATTACCAATTACCAGTTGTTCTCAATTGTCCACAAGCAGCGTCAGCTTCTAAACCACGAGAATAACGGACACTAACGGCGGTATTCTGCTGTTGAAGAACATTAACAAAAGCTTCTATTCTGTCGCGGTTGGGTCTTTTATAATCTACTTCTTGAATGGGATTATAGGGAATCAAATTCACATGACTTTGAAAGCCTCGTAACCGTTTTGATAATTCCAAAGCGTGTTCCGGTAAATCATTGACTTCAGCCAGAAGAATATATTCAAAAGTTACTCTACGTCCGGTTATTTCCACATATTCTCGACATTCTGCCAGTAAGTCTTCTATGGGGTAGGGTTTGGCGCTGGGAATGAGTTGTTCCCGTAATGCTTGGTTAGGTGCGTGGAGACTGACAGCGAGGGTAATTTGTAATTGGTGTGCGGCTAATTGACGAATGCGTGAGGGTATGCCTACAGTAGATAGTGTAAGCGATCGCGCACCAATGCCCACATCTTGATTAATAGATTTAATTGCTAAAATTACATTTTCCGTATTTAACAACGGTTCACCCATGCCCATAAATACCACATTACTAACCCGTTCTTGAAAATCTTCTTGAACAGTTAGGACTTGATCAACAATTTCCCCACGGGTGAGATTGCGCTTATAACCACCTTTACCAGTAGCGCAGAAATCACAGGCCATGGGACAACCAACTTGAGTAGAGACACAGACAGTTAAGCGTTTATCACTGGGAATACCCACAGTTTCCACAATTTCCCCGTCAGCCAATTTCAGCAGATATTTAACTGTATCATCAGGGGCAACAGAGCGGTAATGTAGAGAAGAACGGCCTATGGGAATATCTGCCACTTGCGAACGCCAATTTTTAGGAAATACCGAAATATCAGCCAGGGAACGCGCACCCTGATTATATATCCAATCATGCAATTGCTTACCCCGATAACTGGGTTGTCCCTGTTGCTGTACCCAAGCGGTTAACTCCGTTACCGAAGCGCCCAGGAGAGGAGGAAGAAGTTCAGATTTTACGGAGTTAGGTGAATCTACCTGAGATCCAAAGGGCGTAACAGACATAATAAATTACAAATTGATGCTAATTCCCTATTGTACTATATTGTTTTTGTTTCGCGCCAAGTCGCAAAGAAGCAAAGACGCAAAGCCGGAAATAGATTAAGGGACATCTAAGGTAATAATAGTAACTTCTGACGGACAAAATAACCGTCCTGGGAAATAAGTTCCTAAACCCCGATTTACATATAATTGATTATTTCCTATTTGATGTAAACCTTCTGACCATTGCCAATGGTGTAATATGGAATGGGTTTTCCGTAAAAATGGTAGTTTACGCCTAATTTTATGGGGGATTTTTTTCAATATTTTTGTGTAGTAAATCATTGCTGGTCCTAGACCGGGAATGACAATTTGTCCCCCGTGAGTATGACCAGATAATTGTAAATCTACTCGCCATTTTTGCAGTATTTCTGCTGTATCTGGGTTATGGGATAGGACAATACAAGGTGTAGTAGAATCAAGTTGGTTCATAATTGGTTCTGGGTTAAATTCTCGTGAATAAACATCTGCTAGTCCTACTAGGGGTAATTTGTCTCCCAAGGGGTAAGCAATTTGATTCCACAGCACTTTAATCCCGACGTTGGTTAAAGCATCTATAATTTCTGGTTGGGAACTGGGATAATAAATATCATGATTTCCCAGAATAGCATAGACACCATAACGACTTTGAAGATCTTGCAGTTTTGGTGCTAATTGATGAATTGGTTTTGCTGTTCTGTTTACATAGTCACCAGTTAAAATTACTAGGTCTGGTTTGACTGCATTACTAATTGCGATCGCTTCTGTTAACATTTTCTCTGATAATAGACCATCAGCATAATGAAAATCTGACATCTGTACCAGTTTTAATCCTACTAAGGATAGATGTAAATTTTTGATTTTTACGACTAATTTTTCTGTACTTAAAGCTCCAGATAATAACTTCTGCATAACTAATATTTAGTATATTTTATTCAATTTCATTGCTCACTTAATATAAATACAATTCCCTTGATTATAAATCCTTATAAATCTCCGATTTATTTAAGAAGTTGGGGATCTAATTTGGCCACCATTTCCGCACGGGTAGAAACTTCTAATTTACGGAACATTCTTTTTAAAGCCTGTTTCACAGAATTTTGAGTAATCCATAATTTAACCGCAATTTCGCCATTAGTACAACCTTGGGCTACCAATTTAGCAATTTCTAATTCTCGCGCTGTTAAGGGACAATTATCCACAGATAAAAAGGTTTTTGATTGTACCCGCAATGTGGCAATTTTAGCCGACAAATGCAGACAAACTGCACTTAAATCGGCTAAATCATCACTATCAAAAGGCAGATTTCCGGGGTCACGGGCAAAATTTAAAGTCCCCACTAATTGACCATCACAAACTATCGGTCCAGTCATTACGTGCTCGTGACGAGTGCAGTAATTTTTCCAATCTTCAGGAGATAAAATTAATTGTTCATGGGTGGGGGCGTGACGTTCCATAACATAACGCCCAATGGGATTAGCTTCCAAACAAACAGCGGGAATTTCGGGAATTTTGATTTTAGTATTTAACTGGTAATCTAGGAGATTAATGCCCCAATGTTGAACCGCAAAATGTTCGCCAATGGTATCCATTAAAGCTAGTTTTAATTCTTGCTCATTTTGGACATTAGCGATCGCCTGGAAAATGGCGTGGAGTGTTTTAGCCATAAGTGTACCCATTTGGGGACTATGCGAACCTTGATAATTACTTCTATGCTAATACCAGCAAGAATAAAATGCTATTTTCACTTCCTATAGAGGATTTTTCCCCATGACAGTCACTCAAATCTCTGCTCAAGAACTTTTTCAGGCTGCTTACGAAAACCGTTATACTTGGGACGAAAATTTCCCTGGTTATACCGCAGATATTACTTATAAGTATGATGGCCAAGTGATCACAGGTCAAGTGCGAATTGATGCTAGTCTCAAAGCTGAAGTTCTCAATGTCGAGGACGAAGCCGCTAAAAAAGCCATTCACGGTCAAGCCTGGGAAATCGCTGTTCACCGTGTGCGTCGCCCTTTTGCACAAACTCACGGCGCAAATACTTTTAGATATGGTAGCACAGACGCAACCGGCGCAGTAGAAATTTTTGTTGGTGGTAAGTCACAAGGAGATAAGTACAAAGTGCGTAACAATGAAGTTTGCCACGTTCACCGTTTAATTCACGGTACTTTTGTGACTATTGACACCTTCAGCAGTCACGATACAGGGGCAGGATATCTTTCTCATACTTATAATTCTGTGTATCATGACCCAGAAACCGACGCACAAAAGGGCGGAAAAAGCGATTTTACTGATGAATATGAAAAAGTAGGTAACTATTACATTCTTAACCGTCGGGAAATTCGCACGGAAATAGCAAATAGCCTTTCTATTCAAGATTTTATCTTTTCTAACATTGAGTTGTTAGGCTAGATTTTTGAATAATCTATAAAATTTATACAGCATATTTCGTTTTTATGAGGTACAAATTATAACCATGAAACTCTTGTGGGGTGGGCATCTTGCCCGCCCAAACTGTACCTTATTACAACGGAAAATGCTGTATTCTTCACATATCCGAATTATTCAATAATTCGGGTGTTTTTATTATTGCTATATTCATCCTTTTTATAAGATAAAATTTGTCAATCTGGGTCTGATTATACTCATAAAATCTCATCAGTTAAACTTCACTAACCAGATTTATTAAAGCAGCTAATATGCCCGCACCACAATATCTAACTATAATTAGATAATTTGGCGTTGGTGAATGAAGGTATGATTTTTTCTCACGCAGAGGCGCAGAAGACGCAGAGGGTAAGAGTTTCATTTTTTTGATTTTTCAATTTCATACCCCAATTCAGCAATGCCGATAATTTCTATCAAATCCAAGAATTAAACCACATCCGCATTCTATAATCATCAGGAGAGAGGGGTAAACCTAGATAAATAGGTATCCAGAAAATGAAGGCCGCTATAATTATAAAAGTTATAGTTACACCTAAAAACCGCAATGTGCGATAATAACTAAGCAAACATTGATCTACAAACCAAGCAATGGCTATGAATGTAAAGATTACGGCACACATATAATGATAGATAAAAGTACATCTTGTTACCTTTACCCAAGGGAGCAAATTAGCTCCATAATTTATAATTAAAAATAGACCAATCCAAGTATCAAGGCTGAGATTTTTCGGGATAAATACTAGCTTTTTTTCTATTCCTGCTATAGTCATGTTTATCATCACCATACCAATTAAAAATATCATAGCCGCTAAACCAAACCACCATAGAAATGGATTACCCATAGCATGAACATCATAAATTATCTTACCAACACCATCAGGTAAAGGTGGTCCAAATACAGGTAAGGGATCATGAATACTTTGAGTAGTTTGATAATAATAAGCCATTGGCCGGGTTAATAATGGCCATTTATACCATGCAGCACAATAAGGATGAATGCTAGGACTATTACCACCTAATTGCAGATGAAATTGCAAAATCTGTTTATGGACTTCAATAAATCCATATCTTTTATCAAGTTGAAGATGAGGAATCCAAATCAAACTATAAACGACTGCGGGAATAATTCCTAAATAGGAAAACATCTGCCAAATATTTATTTCTTTCAGGTTTTGTAATGGTGTTTTTATAGTAATAATCTGAGAATTATGGGGGGTTTTTAAAAAGTGTAAATAAGGAAATAATGGGGTACGAAATGTAGAATCAAAAGACTGTAAGTAGTGAATTATCCAAACTGCTATCCATAAACTATAAGCACCTCCAAGAAACCATAAACCATTCCATTTAGTTCCCACGCAAGCACCAAAATTTATCCCCGAAAGCAGTAACCAAAACCAACGTTTTTGTTTTTGCTTTTCTAATGCTAATAATAATAACCATTGTCCTAGTAAACCAAAAATAACTATATATATATTACTTAAAGCATAACGAGATTCTACTAAAAATAATCCATCACAAGCTGTAAAGAATCCTGCCAATAAAGCCAAACGATAACGATAACTTACTTGATAAGTTAATAAGGTCACGACTACGGGAATAAATGAACCTGTCAGAGCATTTACCCAGCGATAATTTATTGGTGATAATAAAGAACCTGTGAGACTATTTACATCAGTTTCTTGGCCTATGGGAATATGATTACTAATCCAAATACCCAAGCCAATCAAATATTGACTGAGGGGAGGGTGAGCATTAAAAAATGGTGTGTGGGTCAGATAGTTATTACCAAATTTGGCAAAGTACACTTCATCAAATACTAAAGTATTAAATCTGCTGAGTCCCCAAAAACGTAAGCTGAATGAAAAGATAAATATGCCGATAATTCCCAATCGAAACCAAGTTTTGTTCATGTTATTTGTGATTTTGGCAGTTTTTGAAAAAGTAACAGTTCCATACTATTATACTTAGAAAATGTTTTTGTGTACTGGGAAAGTTTTTCCTTTTCCCTATTATCCCTTGGTATTTGAGTACAAATGTAGAATAATAATAGCTGTAGTCCAGTAATAAGATCTAATCTACTATGTCACAATTAGAACGATGGGTAAAAATGGCAGAAGATGAACTAACGGAGTATAGCACTGATGCCCGTAAAATGGAAAAACTCCGCCGTCGGATTAGTTTATCGTTATCATTAACAGAACAACGGCAACTAAAAGCCGCGTTATTAGATATAATACCATCTAGCAAAATTGCAGAAATTGTGGAGGAGCAAAGACAAGTCGTGGCCTTACCATTTTGGGGAATTGCTGGTTTGGGTTTGCTGTTGGGGATTTCCCTGAATCAACCTATAGGGTTATTAGCAGCTATAGGGGGAACTTTAGCGGCTTTTAAAATTCAAAAGTGGGGTTGGCAATTACAGGCAAATAGTCTATTATTACGGACATTAGAAGATATTGAAACCCGGATTTCCCCACCAGGTAATTAAGTACAAACAGAACATTGATCAAGGAGCTACAAATTATGACAAAATATGATTATATTTTCAAATCAAAAGAGAAAATACCAGCATCTTTATCCTTGAGTCCAGAAAAAGCAGTAGTAGCAATTGCTGTAATTACAACAGCAGTTGATTTGGGCATTGAAGATATAAATGGGGAAATTATAGCTGATATTCTCTGGGAATTTGAGATTTTTGATGAATACTCAGAAGAACAAATGTTAGAAACAGTGGATATAATCATAGAAATTGCCGAAGATACTGGATTAGGATCTTTATTTAAAGCTGCTAATGCTGCTATTTCTGAGGAGGTAGTATTAGATGGTTTTGCGGCTGGGGTGATTATGCTCTTAGATGCTGAAGATTTGATTATTCCTGCTGATAAAAAGACTTATCTTAAACAACTACAAATAGCTTTAGAATTGGAAGATGAAGAAGCAGAAGAAGTTATTCAAGAGGTAATTGCGGCAGTGCAAGGAGGAGATGAAGAAGAATATGATGAAGAATTTGAATCAATAATATTCAATGAATCTGGTGAGCAATTTTATCAGTCACCTTTGGGGAATTTTACAGTTCCTATTCCTCTGGATTCTGAACAGGGAGGAAAAATTGAAACAGAAGAAGGAATGGTGAGTTTTTCTGATGATATGGGGACTTTATTCAGAATTGATTATTATCCTCTGTCTCTAGAACAGATTAAGGAGATAAGAACTCAAGGACATGAAACCTATCTTCATGAAATTATTGTCAATAAATATCTGCCCGAGACGATTATTTCTAATGTACCAAATGCTGAAGTTAGGCATAGAGAATATTGGCAAGATTCTTTAAAAAAATATTACTATGTATTAGTAAATATGCCCCAAGGTTCAACTATTTCTCAACAGGACACTAATGGTCATGGCATAAGATTAGATGCCTATAGAGGATTATTGTCTTTTGTGAATAGTGAATGTTTGTATGTAGTTAGTAGTCAACGCAGCTTTTTAAATCGTGAAACACTCGGTTCACTCAAGGAAGAAGCTGAGAAAATTAAGCAAACTATTTTGAACTTTGTAGAAACTATTGAGTTTGTGGAAATCTAAATTATCAAGATTGGCGATCGCACAGAGCAAAATTGCGAGAAACTAAAAACGGGTTTATAAAATCACAAAATCAGGAGAAGATCATGGCTTGGACTCAAGTTTTAGCAGCTAATGCACTGGCTACTGGTGCGCGAGAAGTAGTAAAAGTAGGCGATCGCCAAATCCTACTTTTAAACCACGAAAATCAGTTTTATGCTGTAGATAATACCTGCCCACACTTAAAAATGTCCTTAAAAAAAGGGAAAATCGAAAATGGGGCGATAGTTTGCCCTTTTCATCGTAGTGCTTTTGACTTGGGTAATGGTGAAGTCAAAACCTGGTGTCCATTTCCACCCGTAGTGGGTAAATTACTCTCAATGGTTTCCCCAGAAAAAACCCTGCCAGTATTTCCCCTCCGCGTAGAAGAGGGCAACATTTTGATTGATGTGCCATTCGCATAAATAGGTAGGCATAATTCAATATGAAGATGGGTAGGCTTCTAGCCTGCCCATAACTCATTGAGATAAAATCTGGTCATAATCCTTGTGGGGTGGGCTTCTAGCCCGCTCTAGCCTAAAATCAGAAAATATGACTCAGCCATTGGCCAAAAATTCAACAGTTAGCTAATCAAGCCATAGGACAATCCAAAATAAAGCTAAGAAATATTAACGAAACATAACTCAAGTCTGTTTCTCACCCATTTTTAGGCGACAATGGGAGTGTAAGAAAATAGATTTAATCAATAACTAGTTAACCGCTAGTAAATAGAGGTGGAATATGACAACCCAAGATTTTCTTATCCCTCATGCTTATACATACCTGCTGGTTAAAATCGGTGTCTTGATGTTAGCTTTGTTGTTGTGGTTCATATTTACAGCCGCACCCGTTATTTAATTCCATTCACTACCTAGAGATGTTCCTTAAAACGTCTCTATTTTATTTATGAATTTTATGAAGTTTTATAACATCTAGCGGTGAAAGTCTTTTTGGAAATTAACAGAATTAGTCAACCAACCTCGTCGCCAAAAAAAGTATAGTAAACTTATGGCAACTAACGCCATTGCTCCCAAACATAGGGGGTAGCCCCAATACCAATTTAATTCAGGCATATTATGGGGTGATTTTTCGGTATTAAAATTCATCCCATATACCCCTGCAATAAAAGTCAAAGGAATAAAAATCGAAGAAACCACCGTTAGCAACTTCATAATTTCATTCATTTTATTACTAATTGCTGATAAATACACATCCATTAATCCCGCTACTAACTCTCGATAGGTTTCCACTATATCCATAACTTGTACTGCATGATCATAACA
>OMJF01000245.1 GCA_900299285.1 Anabaena sp. 54
AAGGTATGATTTTTTCTCACGCAGAGGCGCTCCAGTCGCAGAGGGTAAGAGTTTCATTTTTTTGATTTTTCAATTTCATACCCCAATTCAGCAACGCCGTAAAAAATAATATAAAATATTACTCAAATAGTAGGTATGAGTGACCTGTACCAGAACTGGTGGCTGGAAATTCCTCCGGGGTGTCGAACAAGAGTCTATTTTCCTCATCTCAAAATCAAATCCTAACTCATTGGTGGGAATTTTCACTTTAGTAGTAGAATAACAATGTTAAGTTTTATGTGCCGACATTCAGGATATAAAACAAGACCATACAAAACCTGTAATTTCCGAAGCTTCTTTCATAGCTTTTAACAAGACAACAGTAAAGAGAGGATTTGACAACATGGCATTTACACAACCCCCCTTACCTTTTGCTTCTGACGCTTTAGAGTCTTACGGCATGAAAGCTGAAACCTTTGAGTATCATTATGGTAAACATCATAAAGCTTATGTAGATAATTTGAACAAGCTGGTTGATGGTACAGAATTAGCTCACAAGTCTTTGGAAGAAGTAATTCAAATCGCTTTTGGTGACTCTGCTAAGGCTGGAATCTTCAACAATGCGGCTCAAGTTTGGAATCACTCTTTTTTCTGGAATTGCTTAAAACCGGCTGGTGGTGGTGCTCCTACAGGGGCTTTAGCTGATAAAATCGCTCAGGATTTTGGTAGCTTTGACAAATTCAAAGAAGAATTTTCTACCGCTGCTGCTACTCAATTCGGTAGTGGTTGGGCTTGGTTGGTTGATGATCATGGTACTCTCAAAGTCATGAAAACACCAAACGCAGAAAATCCCCTAGCTCATGGTAAAAAAGCACTGCTGACTATTGACGTTTGGGAACACGCATACTACATTGACTTTAAAAATGCTCGTCCTGCATTCATCAAGAATTTCTTAGATAACTTGGTGAACTGGGATTTTGTCGCTGCAAATTTCGCTGCTTAGATTTTCATGGTAATGGGTAATGGGTAATGGGTAATGGGTAATTGGTAACTTAATATCGTTACTTATTACCCTTTATCCTATACCCAACCCAATGTTATTTAATTTTTTTATTCCAGTTTTATCCTGTAATAAATTTTTGACAGAAATAGCATAATTACGACGAGATTCTTCCCACTGGTCAGAGTTGTATGATTGTATCAACAAAAGTGCTTGTTGTTGAAGTTGATAACACCATTTAGGGCTATTAATTGGTCGGTTTGGTTGATCTGGATTTTCCACCACCAAACCCATTTGTACAAACTGGTGCATTGTTT
The DNA here is from genome assembly GCA_900299285.1 of Anabaena sp. 54. Classification (GTDB taxonomy): domain Bacteria; phylum Cyanobacteriota; class Cyanobacteriia; order Cyanobacteriales; family Nostocaceae; genus Dolichospermum. The sequence goes on from OMJF01000245.1 coordinate 1,297, forward strand.
GTCTTCTCACAGTTTCTCGTGTATTTGGTGCGTATTGTTTTCCATAATAATCACGAAACCAATCCATCATTTCAGTAATTCTGCGTTTGGGTGTTGTTGCTTGATTCCAAAAAGTTTCCGGTCGAATATCTGCTAATGCAAGTAAGCAAAGTGCCGATCTTTCATTCTGCTGTTCTTTTGGTGCAGAAATTTCTTTCAGAATAGTTAGTGCTTCTTGAATACGTTTACTAGCTTGAATTACGTTTATTGCTTCACTCATAATTGACAGATTTTGATGTACAAGTTGATCAATTTGATCCTGATCAAATGTAGATTCATGAATTTGTGTTCCTAGTTTTATTAAATCATTTTTGCCAGGGTATTTAATTTTTCGTAAGTCTGTAGCATTCACTTGTGTATTACCACTAAACAGACGAAAGTATTGATCAAATAAAGTTGAATTGAGAAATGCTGTTAAACCTCTTGCTAGGTCAGGATTCATTCCCTTTCCTTTAGCATGATAATAGTTAAGATGATTCTCTATACCCAGCGCGGGTGAATTTATAGGAGAACAGACAGCCGCAACAATACGACGTTTTTCCTCCTTAGCAGAAAATCGCTTGATTAAAACATACCATCCCGGTTGAATTAACCATTTTTGTGTTTCTTGATTATTTTCAATAGCAATTGACTTACGAGGCTTTTTTGGGGGGAAAAAAACTTTTCCTAGCTTTATAGATTCTGGGTAAATTAAGGGAACAGTTTGATCATCTAAGGAATTTCTTAAAGATGATTTGAGGCGAAAATCTACCACTGCACCAGTTGAAATTTCCAAACCAAGTTCCTCTAATGTAGACGAAAATTTACCCATTTGCACTCTCAAAGCATCTTCCAAAGAGTTGGTAATGATATGAATAAACATCTCAGAATCATTTGTTTCAATAATCTGGTTATAGGGAACAAGTCTGATTTCTGAAAAATTATCTAATTCTTGTTCTGAATTAATACTTATTTCTATACATTTAGGTTTATTTTCTGTTTTAAGAGCATGAAAAATAATATTTTCTTGTAAAACATTATCTTCTGCAAAAGCTAAGGAACGACTTGCAAATATATGAATATTTTGAAATGCCATTTTTTCTAGAAAAGCTTTGCGAAAAGGCCGGAAATAACTACCATTACAAAAACTTCTGGGAGTAATTGCCACTATTTCACCATTTTGAGCAAGTTGTAATATGGACAGCCAAACAAATGCACTATATAAATTTACCGTTTCAATTCCCAGCTTTGATAGTATTTTTTTCTCAATTGATTTACTACTTATTTTCTGATAAGGTGGATTTAGAATTGCATGGGTAAAATTCTGAGCATTAGTATTAAAAAGTGGTAAATTGTTTTCTGTAATACTTCCAATAAAGCTTTCATTTCGTAAACAATAGTCTGCTTTTATTCCCTTGTTTTTTAAAGCATTACAACATTCTATAAGACATTGTTCTAAACAGGATAAAAAGGTTTCTTCTACTTCATAGGTTGTAATTAAACAACTCTCAATTTGATGAGAATTTATTAATAATCGCTCTACAAAAGCAGCAGTTAAAGACCCAACACCAGCACCAGGATCTAGTAAACTAATATTACCAGATAAATTGTTAAATTGTCCTGCCATAAATCTCGCAACAGGTGCAGGAGTTAGAAACTGACCTAATTCACTTCTTTGTTTTAAGTTCAATCTTGAAGAAAAATGAAATCTATTTATATCTAGAGAATCTGTCAGAAAAGTTGTCATATTATCAATTTATAGAAAGTAAAATGTCCAGAAATTATGAAAAATTTGAATAATTTGTTATAATCCGTTCAGGGATTCATTACTCATTCAGGAAATTATGGTAAAAATACCCCTCCCAGCTTCAACAATTCCTCCTTTGACAAACGGGGACAAACTCACCCGTTATGAATTTGAACGGCGATATAATGCCGTATCTAAACCGAAAAAAGCTGAATTAATCGCAGGAATAGTTTATATTATGCCTGCTGCTCTGCGTTTTAGAAGTCATGGACAACCTCATGGTCGCATCCTAACATGGCTTGGTAATTATGAAGCCATAACCCCTGGTGTGGCTTTAGGAGTTGAACCTACAGTCCGGCTAGATTTAGATAATGAACCTCAACCTGATGCAGTTTTGATTATTATACCAGAAGCAGGTGGACAAACTCGCATCAGTGAGGATGATTATATTGAGGGTGCGCCGGAATTAGTTGTAGAAATTGCTGCTAGTAGTGTGGCTATTGACCTCCATGGCAAAAAACAGGCTTATCGTCGCAATGGTGTGAGAGAATATATTGTTTGGCAAGTTTTAGACGAAAAATTAAGTTGGTTTTCCCTAGAACAAGGTGAATATTTAGAATTATTACCTAATGAAGAAGGAGTTTTAAAAAGTCTGGTATTTCCAGGTTTATGGTTAGCGGTAAATGAATTATTAACAGGTAATATGCAAGTTGTATTGAATGTTTTACAAGCTGGTTTACAGTCTGTTGAACACGCAGATTTTATAGAGAAATTAGGTAATTTGAAAAGCGATTAGAAATCACGGTTATACATAGGAATTTAAGATACAATAGATTCAATCTCTAAATTGGGGTTTAAATTATGATCACTACAATCATTGAACGAGAAGCAGAACCAATTTTAATTAGCGACTTAACCTGGAGAGAATTTAAAGCTGTTGAAC
>OMJF01000246.1 GCA_900299285.1 Anabaena sp. 54
ATAATTTTCTCCCGCAGATCTACTGAGTAGGGTTTCATTTTAATTTTTTACTTTTATCTTCTCAACTATTGTACCAAACCGTTACACAAAGTGCTGTATGTTTTTATCTTCTTCATCATACTCACATAAATTCCATCTTTTTTTGCCAAGTTTAGAAAATTGTTCTACATGAATGCGGTTTTGAGCGATTAATAGGTATTCTTGAAAAGTGGGAATTGTTCTGTAAGCTGCAAATTTATCTTCTCTATCGTAACTTTTGGTAGATTTAGATAAAACTTCTATAATTACCTGGGGGTTTGTAATTGTATCTGTCCGATTATTGAAAAATTCTGGCTCATCTGCAATAATGATCACATCTGGATAAGTGTATATTAGTTTTTGAGGTATCCATAGACGCATATCACCCATAAAAACTTCGTAATTTTGATTTCTGAAGGCAAAATTTAGTCCAGCGCAAAAATTACCTGTAATGCGGTTATGATTTATAGATGCGCCAGCCTTATGAATGATTTGTCCGTCCATGTATTCGCTTTTGTACTCAGCAGTTGCTTCTAATTCCAGATATTCCTCTGGAGTGTAATATCGCCGTTCTGTTAGTTGCATATTTTTCATGAGAAAGCTATATTTTTATAGTGTAGCAATATTAGCCCTAATTATCATATTTATGATGAAAAAATCAAGCCAAAGACTATTAACATTAACTACAAGTAGGTTTAATCTTTTACTGAATTTTAGACAATTACAGATGCCAAAATATTGGTTTATTGGCATTATACTAGCTGTGGTAATCAGATTAATTTGTGTTCCTAATAAATCAGTAGATTATAAATACTTTTTAGATCCTTGGTATGAATATATTGTAACTCATAGTGGATTTAGTGCTTTTAAAGATGCTTTTTATGATTATACACCTTCCTATCTTTACTGGCTTTTAATTGCTGCTACCTTACTATCTGGATTTCCGAAAATTTTGGCAATCAAGCTTTTTGCCATGACTGTTGACTTTATTTGTGCATTTTTAACTTATAAAATTGTCAAGCTTAAATATCCCATAGGTAGAATGGCCAAGTGGGCATTTTTAGCCGTTATATTAAGTCCCACGGTAATTTATAATAGTTCTCTTTGGGGACAATGTGATGTTATCTACACCACTGGATTAATTGCTTGTGTTTACTTTTTATCTATTCATAAACAAATTCCTGCATTAATTAGTTTTGGTATAGCACTTTCCTTTAAATTACAAGCGATGTTTTTAGCCCCTTTATTGTTAATATTATTGCTGAAAAAAAGAATATTTTGGTTTTATTTACCAATAATTCCTTTAGTATATTTAACTTTCATGTTACCAGCTTGGATTGCTGGTAGACCAATCAAAGAATTACTATTAGTATATTTTTCTCAAGCTAGTAAATATAAAGAATTAGCTAAAAATGTACCTAACCTTTATCAATGGATTCCTAATGAATTTTATAATATTGTTGTACCCATAGGTTTACTATTCACAGTATGTACTATGTTAGTATTAGCATATATAGTTTATCGGAGTAAATTAGAAATTACACAAGATAGACTGATTTATTTAGCGACAATATCTGTTTTTTTGATGCCATATATTTTACCCAAAATGCACGAAAGATATTTTTATCCTACAGATATTTTATCTATTATCTTTGCTTTTTATTTTCCCCAATATCGTTGGGTAGCAATATCAGTGCAACTGGCATCATTTTTTAGTTACTTAGGAACTGATATATACATTAAAATATTTTCTATACCTTTGGGTATGACATTATGGTTTGTGGTGAGAAATTGTGATCTAATATTTCCTAAGTCTAAATCTAACGTATCCTTGAATATTAATAACAAAATATAACGTGAAAAATTACCATTACAAAAATCATCATCTAGTAGTAATTGTAGGTATTAGTTCTTTAATATTACTAACATCTAGTATTATCAGACATGAATTATTTAATTCATCTGGAGATCTGGCATTTTTCGATCAATGTGTTTATTTAATTAGTCAAGGTAAAAATCCTGTTTCTTCCGTGCTTGGTTTTCATGCTTTAGCTGATCATGCAGCTTGGATTTTATATTTTATTGCCTTATTATATAAAATATATCCTACAGTTTATTGGCTATTTGTAGTTCAATCTTTAGCATTAGCTTCAGGTACTATACCCACATATTTTTTAGCACTACAAGCAGGTTTAAAACAAAGTCAAGCAATAGCAATAATAGCAGTTTACCTACTATATCCTGTATTGTACAATAGCAATTTATGTGATTTTCACCCAGATACAATAGCTGTTCCTGCAATATTGACAGCAATTTTAGCAGCAAGAAATAAAAACATAGTTTGGTTTTGTGTAAGTGTTTTAGTAATTTTGGGATGTAAAGCTGTACTTTCCTTAACAGTAGTAGCTATGGGAGTATGGTTACTATTATTTGAAAAACGGCGTTTTTATGGTTTAATAGCTATCATTAGTGGTATAGCATGGTTTTTAATTGCTAACAAAATTATTATTCCTTTTTTTGGCAGTGAAGCAACATTACTTAACCGTCATTTATATCGCTATAGTTATCTAGGAAAATCATTTTCTCAGATGTTAAAAATATTGATTTTTAACCCAGAAATGATTTTAAAAAATATTTTCTCATTGATGAATTTAGAATATATATTTTGTTTATTATTGCCTATTATTTGGGGATTAAGACCACAATATATTACCTCACTCATAGGTATAATTCCTTGTTTAGCATTAAATATACTTGCTGATCATCCTTCCCAAAAAAATCTAGTTCTACATTACTCATTACCAGCAATTCCTTTTTTTATAGTGGCTTTAATTGCCAGTTTAGCCGCAGGTAAATCATTATTGAAACAACAAAAATTAATTATTTTATGGTCTTTAGTTTGTTTTTTAGCTTTGGGTAAATGGGGATTTTTTATGTCAAAATATCTTAACTTTGTAGACAATTGGCAAGCTACAAGACAAGCAATATCTTTAATTAAAACTCAAGATAGTGTTCTAACTACAGATGTAATTACTCCACATTTAACTCATAGAAATTTAATAAGTTTTAAATACAAAATTAATGAAATAAATAACTTTCATTATATTTTACTTAATGTTCGTAACCCTGGTTGGGCTGCTAGTTCGCAAGATTATGATAATTTAGTTAAAGAATTAAAAACTAATTCTAATTATCAATTACAATTTTCCCAAGATGATGTATTTTTATTTGTAAACAAGAATTAAAAATCAGGCGTTGCTGAATTGGGGTATGAAATTGAAAAATCAAAAAAAATGAAACTCTTACTCTCTGCGACTCTGCGACTCTGCGTGAAATAAAATCATACTCTTAATCTAATCAGCAACGCCAAAAATCAAGTAGGTTTTTAAAAATTATGATGGAGAAATCAAAGTAAAATTTTCTGCATTACCCAAAACCTGACTACCAGATAAATTCATTTTCTCCAAAGTCTCCTTATCTACCAATAAATAAGACTTCTTAGATAACATTTTCTGTAATAATGAAATATTACCAGGAATAACTTTACAATCACTATAAAAATCTAAACTAGGACGACTATAACCAAAAGAAGTATAGATTATTTTTCCAGGAGGAATATGTTGACGAATTAATGTCGCTACTGGTTTCACTGCAAACGCTTCATTTAACTCCCATATCCATACTTTAGAACTCATTAATAATAATAATACTAAATACATTCCTGTAAATAATACAGGAATAAATTGACGGTTATGTTGATTAATTAACCATGATATTATGCCCATAGTTACAGCTAAAACAACACTCATAATAATTAAAATAGGTTGTTTATCAAACATACTAAAATAAACACAACCAGCTAAACTTACTATAGTTAAAAATATAAAAAATCCTATGAAAAATTTATTTTTAAATTTCTCTTTCTGCCAAATATAGCTAAGATTAGCTCCAATTGCTAAAGCTAAAAATGGATAAATTGGCATAATATACCAGGGTAATTTCGTCCTCATTAAAGAAACTATGGCAAAATAAACAAATGTACCAATCAGAGTTAAAGAACCCCAAGCGGTATAACGGTTTTTCCAGCTTAAATATAAACCTCCTGGGAAAAATAACAACCAGGGAAAACCATATTTTATCATCTCTAGTAAATAATACCAAACTGGTCCAGTATTTCCTTCAACTGCTGTTCCCAGTCTATCAATTGCTTGAGATTGAAAATGTACTTGCAAGAAAGTATTACCATAATGTTGATATTGGGCAAAATACCAACCAAAAGCAGGTAAATTTCCTAAAAACATTCCTATCCATAAATAGGGATTTTTTAATATTTCCCATTGTTTATTAGCAATAATAAATAAACTGGCCATTGCTAACATTACTAACACTAACATTCCCTTAGTGAGAGTAATTAAACCTAAACAAAAACCAATACCAAAAGCATATTTTTTATTATTTCTTGTTTGGAAAATACAAAATAATAATAATATAAAAAAAGTAATACTCATCCCATCTAACATTGCTAGTCTACCATGACGGACTACAGGCAACAATGTTAAATAAACCAAAGCCGAAAATAAAGCTGGTAAAGTTTCTGCAAAAATTAACCTTCCAATTAAATATAGTAAAGGAACTCCTAACGCGGTTAAAAATGCACCAGGAAAACGAGTAGTAAATTCCTGTACTCCTCCTATGTGATAACAAATAGCAATTAACCACTGCATCAAAGGAGGTTTTAATAAAAAAGGATCACCTTGTATTGTAGGATAAAACCAGTTACCAGTACGATAAATTTCTCTAGCAACAATAGCATAAGTTCCTTCATCCCAGTCTCGTAAAGGTAAGTTTCCGAGAAATATTAACCATAGTGTTAATGATGCTATTAATAACCCTGATAATAGTTGTTTATTGTTCATATTTATAAGTGAATTAAGGGCAGAAATTTCATAATATTTGTCACTATAATTTATATTTATAAGTTAATGCTATTAACCATTGAATACCAATTATGCGATAATAGTTAGTTATACCATACACTTGATATGCTAAACAATCTTCTATATCTAATATAAATCGCGCTTGTAAATTATAATCACCTTTATCATAGACCAATAAGATATTATTACTATGAGTAGAAAATAGCAAGAATGCACTCAATAGTAGTAAAATTAAATGTGGATATGTATTGAACAAGGTGTATAATATTGGTTGGCTCATTGTAGGATAGCCCTGAAACTGGTAATATAATATGCTAACTTTTAACAAGTTAGTTAAGAAACAACATAAATTATATCACTGATTGTTGGTGTTACTATCAAATTATCAAATATTGTAACCTTAGTAAAATGATCCAAACACAAAAAAACATTAAATGGATATTACCATTAATTATATGTATTGCATTTATTGTTTGTGCTACAGTAGGAATGTTAATATCTCCAGATGCTTTTTATAAGTTCTTTTCAGCTACTCAAATAACTAGAGCAATTCCTCCTCAATTACCGCATAAAAGTTATTATTGGGATGTTTTACACTACGCTGAAATGACTATTAAACCTAGTTGTACAGCATTTTATCCACTGTGGCCATTTCTGATTCGTAACATCTTTCATCCTCAAACTATAGAACAAGCAGCACATTATTTTATCATTGTTGGTAGTAGTATATTTTTAATTACTAATTTTTTGCTATTTTCGGTTTTAAGAACCGCATTAAATAGGACATATTTAGCTTTTATCATCATGTTAGCTTATACTCTTAACCCAATGGCAATATTTAGGGTTAACGGTTATACAGAAAGCATATTTTCTTTATTTAGTACATTATTTATCTTTTTTTGCTTACCCCATAATAAACTTAATCAAAATCTCAAACTTTGTTATTTATTGATAATCACGTTTTTGATGAGTCTAACCAGACCTATATTAATTCAAATATTGTTTGCAACTACATTAGCTTTAATAACTATTATTGGATTAGAAATGTTGAGAAATAAAATATGCTCTGGAAGTTATTTATTAATGAATTTGCGAAAATATTACAATGAAATTAAAGCCACTTTAACTATATGGGTTGGATCATTAGTAGGTTATGCTGTTTATGGTAGTTTTTGTCTCCAAACTAGAGGTAATTTTTTTGCTCCTTTTGATGATCAAGGTTTATGGGGAAAAAAATTAGGTATTCATTTAGAATTACTTTTATTTCCTAAATCACCTTTAATTGATATTATAGGTCTTTATTTACCTTTAATAGTTTTATTTTTATCTCTGATTTTTACATATTACAAATTTGCCAAAAAACAAGATAGTATAAATGTGCCTAAATATAGAATTTGGTGGAGTATTTTTTATTTATATCCACCTCTTTTAGTGTTAATATATGGCTTTAATTTTTTTAAATCCATGAATAATAAAATCAGTTTCACTTCAATCAAAATTAATCATTATGCTGATAAATTAGCAGTTAATTATATATTTTGGTTTTGCATATATTTTGCAACTGCCCATTCATTAATTAATTTTTTCACATTTGATCGTTTAACTAGTTTAGGTAGATATACATTTTCAACTCCATTCTTTTTTGTAGGTTTAGGGTATCTATATCGCTGTATTCCTGGTAAAATAAAATATCAAACTTTACTGTTTATAACTTTTATTTCTGCTTTTATGTTAGTAGAACAATGGATTAATTATGGACAAGATAAATGGTTAGGTTAAAATATGCAATAACTACCAAATTACATCTACTCTGTAACCCACCAAATAAAAGCATGGGTATCAAGTAATACTTTCATTCTCAATATCTACGGGATTAAGAAAATCTTTTAAAATATCTTCTGGTAAAGGTGAATTAAAATCAGAAGCAATAACCACCTTACCACGATCTAAACCAGGTATTCGCGGTAATGACTGCTCGGAAAAAGGTAAAATACGAGCAACAGGAGTACCACCTTGAGAAAGAATTACTTCTTCCCCTGAAAAAACTCTACGGAGTAATTCTCTAAAATCACCTAAGTTATCAGGAAGTTCTACATTATACATTGTTAAGTTAATTAGTAGTAAAATTCATGTCAATTCTTTAGTTTATGCTCTGATTTTACTATACTTTCAATTCATTTTCTTAATTTTCTGTAAACTATATTTTACTCCTAAGTTCCCAACTTAACTAGCATTAATTGTTAACTATCCATCAAATCTATCATAACCGTGAACCAACCCATTTACTCCCTAGTTATCCCCATCTACAACGAAGAAGAAAACATTACCGAAATGTATCGCCGTCTGGCTAATGTTATGGAACAATTAGACGGTGACACTGAACTAATTTTAATAGATGATGGTAGCCGCGATCGCTCTTTAAGTATGATGCGCGAATTACACGATCATGATAATCGAATCCGTTACCTAAGTCTAGCAAGAAATTTTGGGCATCAAATCGCTGTCACCGCAGGATTAAACTTTGTCCAAGGTAAATGTATCATAGTTATGGATGCTGATCTCCAAGATCCACCAGAATTAATCTTAACCATGATTGACAAATGGCATCAAGGTTATCAAGTAGTATACGCCCAGCGAATATCCAGACAAAAAGAAACTTTGCTAAAACGCTTTACAGCCTATCTTTTCTATCGTATCCTTAAACGCATGGCTAAAGTTGATATCCCCGTTGATACAGGAGACTTTTGCTTAATGGATAGACAAGTAGTAGATATACTCAATTCTATGCCAGAACGCAACCGTTATATTCGTGGACTACGCGCTTGGGTCGGTTTCTCACAAACATCAGTCTTATTTGAAAGAAAACCCCGTTACGCAGGAAATGTAAAATATACCTTTGGTAAATCTCTATCCCTGGCAATTGATGGTATTATCTCCTTTTCCACAGTTCCTTTGAGACTGGCAACTTATATAGGCATATTATCAGCTTTTATTGCCCTATTTATGATATTATTAGTTTTGTATTGGCGTTTATCCGAGCCATTCTCCCCCATAATTGGTTACACATTAATTGCAATTTCCATGTTTTTCCTTGGTTCAGTTCAATTAATTTGTATTGGTATTTTAGGTGAATATATTGGCCGAATATACGAAGAAGTCAAAGGTCGTCCTCTTTATACATTAAAGGAAACTGGAGGTTTGATAAAAAACTCAAATATAACAAGACTATAGTATCATTTTATTCATTGCTGAGTAATTAGACATTTTTTTGTCTGTATTAGCGTTTGCAATTGGCGTAGTGAAGCCTTATGGATTCGTATTTATATTCTATATACCATCTCAGGTAATATTCCGTGTCAATCCAAGAATTTAGTTTACTGTTAATTTCAGTTATCATTAGTGTTGGTGGACAGTTTTTTTTGAAGATAGGAGCGACAAAATTAGGTAAAGTTGATACAGGTAACGCTATTAGTCATATTCTCAGTATTGTGACTACACCAGAACTTTTATTAGGGCTAACCTGTTATGGTATTGGTGCTGTAGCTTATATTCTCCTGCTGACAAGAATCAATCTCAGCGTTGCTGCTCCTGCGGTATCAATTGGTTATATATTTTCCGTATTACTGGGATACTTTGTTTTAAAAGAAACTATTCCTCTCACCCGTGTTTTTGGACTAGGTTTAATTGTCGCGGGAGTGATATTAGTGATCTGGAGAAAATAAACTAAACTATGTCCTCACCCACTCTATTAGATCTCCAAACCTCTCCCCTGTCAAGGAAGAAATTAGGTTAGGTCAGACTAATGAATCTCAGTATACAAAGAAATGTGTTATAACCTACCATCAGAATCATGATCCTGATCATTTATTGCTCACCTCTTAAAGGAGTTATGCTGTGGAAAATAATAAGTCATTTTTTGAGACCCAGGGAATATTAATATCAATACTTGGCTTAACTGGTATTTTAAGCATTGCTTTGATGATCATGTTCAAAAGTAACACCTCTGACGCTGAAAATCCCAGCGTCAGCACCAAGGATAATGATACTGCTGTTCTTATGGTAACTCAAGAGCGGTTAGAGGATTTAAAAACAGAAATGCTCACTAGTTGGCAACAACAAGCACAAGCAAAGGGTGTTTCCACTGATGTACCGACTAACTTTCAAGGAATTGTCGTCAGTGAAGCTAAACTCCCAGCAGGAAAAAAAGTTATCGCCCTAACCTTTGATGATGGTCCTTGGCCTAATAGTACGGCCAAAGTATTAGATATTCTCCAGAAAAATCGCATCAAAAGCACATTTTTTGTCGTCGGCCAAAATGTTAAGAATTATCCCGCCTTGACAAAACGAATAGTTGCAGATGGACATACTATTGCTAACCATACTTGGCACCATTGGTATCATCAAATGAACCCTCAAGTAGCAGCTTATGAAGTAGCAAATACAACAGATATTATTTTAAAAACTACAGGGGTGAAAACCAGTCTATTTCGTCCACCTGGTGGCAACATGAGGAATGGAGTTGTAGCTTACGCTAAAAGTAATAAATATGCTGTTATTATGTGGTCATCTGATTCCAAAGACTATTCACGTCCCGCTGTACCTCGGTTAATGAATAATATATTTAGAGAAGCTAAACCAGGTGGTATTGTATTAATGCACGATGGAGGCGGAGATCGGTCTCACACTATTAAAGCCTTACCAGAAATCATTAACAAGTTCCGCAAACAGGGTTATGAATTTGTCACTATTCCCGAACTTTTAGAAATGCAAGATCAATATCCACAGTTAGTTGCTCAAAAATCTCAGAAACTTCAGAAAGCTAAGAAACCTTAAGGGAAAATGTCAGAAATGGCTAACGCCACGCTGCGCTATCAGCATAACCACCGATTAAAGGATGAACAGGATAAATACAGCAATACCTTGTCCATTTTCGGTAGGTTGGGTTAAGCGACAGCGCAACCCAACAAATGCGTTGGGTTTCATGCTTCAACCCAACCTACAAATCAAGGTTTTTCCAATTTGGACAAGGTATTGTACAGATAAAGTATTTAATTAAATCCTGTAAATCCTCAAATCCTGTACATCCTGATTCAGACAAATTACACAGAACTTAACTGTTTTTGGGCTATTTTCGCCTCTGGACTCTCCGCTTCAGATGGTGGTACTAATTGCCAGAATTGGGGTAAATACTCTTGCCAATTAGCGATAATTTCTAAGGCCTTGGGTGAACCAGTTTTATCAGCGTGAGCTTTAATCAAATCATACAACTGTTTTTCACCCGCATCACTAGCAATCCGCTGGACTTTAACAATAGCATGATTTACGAAATCTGGGAAATTACCGACTTCATCCAAGAAATAAGCCAACCCGCCTGTCATTCCTGCACCAACGTTCCGGCCTGCTTTACCCAGGACGACAATGACACCACCAGTCATGTACTCGCAGCAGTGATCACCAGCGCCTTCAATCACGGCTGTACCTTTTGAGTTGCGTACAGCAAACCGTTCTCCAGCCAAACCATTAGCAAATAATCTACCACCAGTAGCGCCATAAAGGCAAGTATTGCCGACAATTACGTTTTCCGCTGGGTTGTAAGTTGCATTTGCTGGGGGTTTAATGATAATTTCCCCACCATTCATTCCCTTCCCTACATAGTCATTAGCTTCACCTTCTAAGGTCAGAACCACACCATCAAGATTAAACGCGCCGAAGCTTTGGCCGACACTCCCTTGGAACTTGAGGTTAATTTGCCCTTTAAAGCCATTGTCACCATATTTTGAAGCGATCGCCCCAGTTAACCGAGTTCCGACGGTTCTATCGGTATTAACGACGGCGTAGGTTTTACTAACTGTTCCTTGTTCCTGGATTCCTTGACAAATATCCGCATCAGCTAGTAATTGATCATCTAATACTGGTCCATTACTATGAACTTTTTCATGTACTAACCAACTACGATTAACTTTTGTATCTGGTAGCTTAGTTAAACAATCCAACTTCAAATTCTGGGTTTTATTGAGTTTCACATCAGAGCGTACTGTTAATAAGTCAGCGCGACCAATTACCTCTGATAAAGAACGATATCCCAATTTAGCCAACAGACTCCGCACTTCCTCCGCGACAAAGTAGAAGAAGTTGACAACGTTTTCGGGAACTCCTGTAAACCGCTTCCGCAGTTCCTCCTTCTGAGAAGCTACACCCACAGGACAGTTGTTAGTGTGGCAAATTCGCGCCATAATGCAGCCTTCCGCAATCATAGCTATTGAACCAAAACCAAACTCTTCAGCACCCATTAAAGCACCAATTAATACATCCCAACCACTTTTTAAACCACCATCTACACGCAGTATAACGCGATCGCGCAACCTGTGTTCCATTAATACTCGATGTACTTCTGTTAAACCCAATTCCCAAGGAGTACCAGCGTGTTTAATAGAAGAAAGGGGTGATGCACCGGTACCGCCATCATGGCCTGAAATTTGGATAATATCAGCATTAGCCTTAGCTACACCCGCAGCAATTGTGCCAATACCGATTTCTGCGACTAATTTTACAGAAACTTGGGCTTTAGGGTTAATTTGGTGCAAATCAAAAATCAACTGTGCTAAGTCTTCAATAGAGTAAATATCATGGTGGGGTGGTGGAGAAATCAAAGTTACACCAGGTTTAGAACGCCGTAACATGGCAATATAGGGACTAACCTTGGCTCCTGGTAACTGTCCACCTTCTCCTGGTTTTGCACCTTGAGCGATTTTAATTTCAATTTGTTTAGCTGTGGCTAGATATTGGGGAGTAACGCCAAACCGCCCTGACGCAACTTGTCTAATGGCACTTGCAGCGGTATCACCATTTCTTAACCCATGTAAATGGGGGAAAGTAGGAGATTTACCAGCAGTATCAACATCATTCAAAGCGTTGTAACGAACTGGATCTTCTCCACCTTCACCAGAATTAGATCTACCACCAATGCGATTCATGGCGATCGCTAAAGTTTCATGTGCTTCTCGGGACAAAGCCCCTAAAGACATTCCCCCGGTACAAAAACGCTTGACAATATCTTCAACGGACTCCACCTCTGACAAAGAAATTGGTGTCCGTTCACTGTGGAAATCTAACAAATCACGCAGAGCTGTCACAGGCCGGTTTTGCAGATGTTGTTTATACAGTTGATAATGGTCATATTGCTTACCATTAACTGCCTTATGTAGAGCCTTAGCCAACTCTGGGTTATTACTGTGATATTCCCCACTGGGACGGTATTGAACAAAACCTAAATTTTCTAGCTTATTCGCCGTCAATTCTGGGAAAGCCTTGCTGTGGAAAGATAACACCTCTTGAGCTAATTCCCTCACACTTAAACCACCAATACGGGAAGTTGTTCCCCGAAAACCCAAAGCCAACAAATCACCACCAATACCAATTGCTTCAAATATTTGTGCTGCTTGATAACTAGAAAGCAGGGAAATTCCCATTTTCGAGAGAATTTTCAACAACCCCGATTCTACAGCTTGGCGATAATTTTCTATAGCTTTTTCCCAGGTCAAAGTAGCAATTTTACCCCTAGCCATAAACTGCTGGGTTTTAGGATCATCCCACCAAGCACTGACAGTATCCAAAGCCATATAGGGACAAATAGCACCAGCGCCATAACCCAACAGACAAGCAAAATGATGGGTACTCCAACACTGGGCGGTATCAACAATTAAAGATGTTTTCATCCGTAACCCAGCGCTGATTAAATAATGGTGAACCGCACCAATAGCTAATAACGGCGGAATATAAGTATATTCCGCAGCAATACCCGTGCCTGTTCTGTCACTTAATATTAAAATTTTCGCCCCAGCCCGTACAGATTCCGCCGCTTGTTTTTGCAAAGATTTCACAGCGGAATTCAAACCATCTAGACCTGTACATATCGGAAATAAAGTTGACAACTCAGCCGTGGCAAATCCTGACAATTTAATTGCTTCTAATTCTGCTTGAGTGAGTACAGGCGATGCTAATTTCAGCTTACGAGCGTACTCTGGCTTAGGTTCTAATAAATTCCCCCTTTCCCCCAGTTCCACCGTCAAGGACATGACTAGCTTTTCCCGCAAAGGGTCAATAGCTGGATTAGTCACTTGGGCAAA
>OMJF01000247.1 GCA_900299285.1 Anabaena sp. 54
AATTTCCGTTGCTGGTTGGGTGGGTTTAACCGTGGGAATTTCCGTTGCTGGTTGGGTGGGTTTAACCGTGGGAATTTCCGTTGCTGGTTGGGTGGGTTTTGTGACAGGTGTGGTAACACTTGGTTTTTTACCACGGTTATAAAGCGGTTCGTTGAAAATACTTGGTTTGGTATTGCGTACTTCTTTTGCTTGTGCTGCTATACTCATCAAAAGACTAGCACTGGTTAATCCCATGATACCCAAGATTTTCGCTAATGCTAATAATTTGAATTTACCGAATTTGCCGTAATTACTCTTCATAAATTTTTTTGTCTTGACTGCTTACAAGTTATATCAAGACTTATAATATTTTGCCAACTAGAAAATATCAAATACCATTGTTTAAGATTTACGCAGGTGTCACAAAAAAATATATTGTTTGATAATATTTTGTTTGTAGTCAGGGCTTTAGCCCTAGTCCGTTTTTTCATAGCATCTCAAAAAGAGGACTAAATTATATCATGTCTGGTTTAACACTTATTATATCTGTTGAGGCTGGTAATTGGTAATTGGTAATTGGGAAAAGGCAATACAATGATTAACTAGATCCTAAGTGATTGGGCGGATATGATATTACTAATTACGATCTAGTTGTGTCAGTCTTGTAAGTCCTAATATTCGTAGTTGAAGGGTATTTTTCAGAAAAGTATCTCGTTAATCAAAAAGATATGCTATAATTAGTAGTAGCTGTTCACAAAAAAAGCTGAATACTTTTCAACTTTGGTGACAGCAAATCAAGCGAAAAAAGATTAATTAATAGGAAAAATTCTCAAAACTCCAGATATAATTATCAAGTTGATAACCAAACGAGTTGGAAAATATACGGTATGCTAGAACTATATCAGTGGGAACTATCTCAATTTTCCGAAAAAGTCCGTCTCATCCTTGATTATAAAGGGTTAGAGTACCGCAAAATCGAAGTTATACCAGGAATTGGACAACTGGAATTATTTCGACTGACTGGACAAAAACAAGTACCAGTGTTAAAAGATGGCAATAGATATATTTTCGATTCTACGGAAATCGCTAAGTATTTAGACTCAACATACCCAGATAGTCCGCTAATACCAACAGAACCCAAAAAACGGGCTTTGACTTTATTATTGGAGGATTGGGCAGATGAGTCAATGGGTGTGAAGGGGAGAAAGGCACTTTTTGCAGCTATTAGTCAAGACCAAAATTTCCGTAAAGCTTTGTTACCAGTTTCAACCCCAGATATTCTCAGAAATTTTGTCGAAGGTGTTCCTGGTGATTTTCTGTCTGTACTAGGTTTTGGGGTGGGTTTGACAACGGATGCGGTAAATGCGGCTATTATTGGTTTAAAGCAAGATTTGGAAATTATTACCCAATTATTGACCGATAGTCCCTATTTAACAGGTGATGAGCCAACTTTAGCAGATTTAGCAGTGGCTAGTTTGTCAATGCTTTTAAAGTTTCCTCAAGGTGCTTATTTAGATTTACCAGTGTCTCTCAGAGGGAAGGGGGTGTCTAGTATAGCTGATAATCCCGATTATGAAGCATTTTTCGCCTGGCGCGATCGCATTTACTCACAATTTAGAAAACCATTACCGGGAATTACACCACCAGCAGGAAATGCACCTACAAAGATTAACATTGATTAAGGAATTGGTAATTGGTAATCATCTTTTCCCCTATCTTCCCTGTTCCCTGACAATGAACAAGTGACAACTGATAACGGATAAGTAATAAAATTAACATGAATTGGGGACAGCCATTAGGTTCAGTTATTGAAGGTTCTCTGACCGGGGGTTTAGAAGTCAGATTACACCCAGATATCTCCGTAGAAGATATGCGGGTAGGTAAATTTCTCGTCGTAGAGGGGGTACGCTCTCGTTTTTTCTGTCTCCTAACAGATGTATCTTTAGGAACTGCAAATGAACGTATTATTGCTAGTCCTCCCAATTGGGAAGATAGTTTTTTGCGCGAGGTATTAGCCGGTAGTGGTACTTATGGCATGATCAACCTAGCGCCAATGTTGATGTTTACCCCGGAATCTCAAGAACCTGTTTTCTCCACCAATGGTAAATCCTCTAATTCTTTTATACCATCTTCTATGGGTTTAGCATCCTTTCAACCCCAAACTAGTACGACGATGGAATTATTACCTGTTAAAACTATTCCTAGTCACTTTAGCCAAGTTTACGAAGCAACCGAAGACGACTTTCGTAAGGTGTTTGGTTGGGAAGATGATCCTCAACGTAAAAATTTTTCTATCGGTAAACCCTTAGACATGAATGTGCCGATTTGTATTGACTTGAATCGCTTTGTGGAACGGAGTAATGGTATTTTTGGTAAATCTGGTACTGGTAAATCTTTTCTCACTCGTTTAATTTTAGCTGGAGTGATTCGTAAAAATGCGGCTGTTAATTTGATTTTTGATATGCACTCGGAATATGGTTGGGAAGCAGTCGCAGAAGGAAAAAACGTTAATACTGTCAAGGGCTTAAAACAGTTATTTCCCGGAAAAGTGGAAGTTTACACCCTTGATCGAGACTCGACTAAACGCAGAGGTGTTAGGGACGCTCAAGAACTATACCTCAGTTATGAGCAAATTGATATTGAAGATATTAAGTTATGCAATCGTGATTTAGGACTCTCAGAGGCGGCATTGGATAATGCTAATATTCTATTTAGCGAGTTGGGTAAATCTTGGATTATTCAATTGTTGAATATGAGTAATGAAGATATTGAGATGTTTTGTGAAGAAAAAAGAGGACACAAAGGCTCAATTATGGCACTACAGCGTAAACTATTACGTTTAGATAGTTTAAAATATATGCGTACTGCTTGTCCACAAAATTATGTAAACAAGATAGTGCAATCTTTAGAAGCGGGAAAAAACGTAGTTATTGAGTTTGGTTCGCAGTCAAATATGCTTTCATATATGTTAGTGACAAATATGATCACTAGACGGATACATGAGCATTATGTCAAAAAAGCTGATAAATTTCTGCAAAGCAAAAATCCTTTAGATCGGCCGACACCATTAATGATTACAATAGAGGAAGCACACCGCTTTCTTGACCCAGGAGTTGTCCAAAGTACGATTTTTGGAACTATTGCTAGAGAACTGCGGAAGTATTTTGTCACACTTTTGGTAGTTGATCAACGTCCATCAGGGATAGATAATGAAGTTATGTCCCAGATAGGTACTCGCATTACGGCTTTGCTTAATGATGAGAAAGATATTGATGCTATTTTTACGGGTGTATCCGGTGGGGGGGGTTTACGTTCAGTCTTAGCTAAGTTAGACTCTAAACAACAGGCTTTGATTTTAGGTCACGCTGTTCCTATGCCGGTGGTTGTGCGTACCCGTCCTTATGATACCACATTTTACGCCGAAATTGGGGATGTGGCTTGGGAAGAAAAGTCAGATGAAGAAGTATTCACCGCTGCTGAATTAGCTAAAGCGGACTTAGGCTTTTAGTTTTAAATTAACAACGGACAACGGACAAAGGACAAAGAACAACTCATAACTCCATAAAATCCCTCCATCATCTAAAATAAATCAAGTTCGGTTATCCGGTCACTTGAAAGCAACTTGAGGGGAGGTTTTTGCGTCACCATGGATAGACCACACAATTTTTGAAAGTTAAGGTAAAATTGTCATCAACATTTTGACTGAAAATAAGTGCAAAATTTACTATTTGTGAACTTTACCATTGACGCTCTTGGTAGAAATATGATAGGAAAGTAGACACATACTGATGCTGTGTTTTCAGATAAATAGTAGATAAAAAAGGGCGTTGCTGAATTGGTATATGATATTGATTTCGCGCCTTAGCGAAGCGAAGTACGAAGTACGTTAGATGCAAAGGAGCAAAGACGCAAAGTTTCAAATTTTGAATTTCTAAATTTCATATACTCAGATTGTAGTGAATAATGGTAACTTGCCATAAGCAGTAATATATATTGATATATTGTCAAATTGTCTGCTTAAAAATTAATTGATTATGTTTAAAAAGTAGAGGATAAAAGTAACAATGTCCACCGTTAACAATCATACAGAAAATATCAATGCTAAATTTACGGCTGATATGGTGCGGACCTATCTGCGGGAAATTGGCCGTGTACCTTTGTTAAGCCGTGAACAGGAAATTGTTTATGGTAAGCAAGTACAGCAAATGATGGTAATGCTAGAGGCTAAGGAAGCTTTACGCAAAGAAATTGATCATGAACCTAGTTTAGCAGAATGGGCTGCTCATGTTCACCATTCAGAAACAGAATTAAATCATCTCATGGTTCAAGGTAGACGAGCCAAGCAAAAAATGATTGAAGCCAATTTGCGCTTGGTTGTAGCTATTGCGAAAAAATATCAAAAGCGAAATATGGAATTTCTGGATTTAATTCAGGAGGGAACTTTGGGGTTAGAACGAGGTGTGGAAAAATTTGACCCTACCCGAGGCTATAAGTTCTCAACCTATGCTTACTGGTGGATTCGTCAAGCAATTACCAGGGCGATCGCCCAACAAGGTCGGACTATCCGCTTACCAATCCATATTACCGAGAAATTGAACAAAATTAAAAAAGTGCAGCGGGAATTGGCGCAAAAACTGGGAAGGTCGCCCACACCAGTGGAAATTGCTCAAGAATTGGAGTTAGAACCCGCTCAAATTCGTGAATATCTGAATATGGCCCGTCAACCAGTCTCTTTAGATGTGCGTGTTGGTGATAACCAAGATACTGAATTACAAGAAATGTTGGAAGATGATGGTCCTTCCCCTGAGTATTATACCACCCAGGAATTTCTCCGTCAGGACTTGAATAACCTGCTGGCTGAACTCACACCCCAACAGCGTCAAGTTGTAGCCTTACGCTTTGGCTTAGAAGACGGAAATGAAATGTCTTTAGCGAAAGTTGGAGAACGATTAAATCTTAGTCGGGAACGAGTGCGTCAATTGGAACATCAAGCTTTAGCGCATTTACGTCGTCGTCGCGCTAATGTTAAGGAATACGTGGCTAGTTAGAAGCATGAACGCCTAAGAGGGTATTTTAAATGGTTTCAAGTGGATATATACCTCCTGAACTCAGGGGGTAATTTTTTTGTATTGTGGGAAATTTGTGTTTGACAAGAAGATGTTTGGATAATTTGTTCTCAAATGCTCATAAAAAAATAAAGCGTATTATTGATCACCGAAAAATAGACAATGACAATGAGAAAGTAAAAAAGTCTCAAATCTCAATTTTATATCCCCTAGTGGATAAATTGATGAAGGTAAGGGTAAATTCATTAAATAATGATTATCCTTTGATAACTCCCGAAAATTCCATAAATAGGGATTTTTTGATGATTTAAAGTCAAAATATATAGATGAAACTTGCGAGGGAATTTTTAATCATTAGTATTTAGTTATTATTTCAACAAGCGAAAAAACAACGGTTAAGTTTGTTACAGGAGAAATCGTATGCTTAATCATATTTCCAAACTCATTACTTCCAGCCAATTAAAATTTCCCCTGACTGGCTTGATCATTTCTGTTGGTGTTTTAGGTATTGTTTATTCTAGTCAACAACATCAAAAACTACTATCACCAGCAACTTTGTCTACCAATAATTATATATCACATAATCATCAAAATGAGATTAATTCTGGATATTCGATTAGATCACAAATTGGAGAAATAAAACAGGATAAAGTGGAAAAATCTCAAATTTTTCATTCTGCTAATTCCTATCAATTATCTCCTGATAAATTGACGAAAAATACCACAAAGTTATCCACAAATACCAGAAAATCAGGGAGAAAAGAAAAACTCCAATTTCCAGAACAAGATGGTATTTATCTGTATGGAAAATCAGAAGAGGGTTACATTGTTTTTCAAAAACGCCAAAATCAAATCATTGGTGCTTTGTATTTTCCCCAATCTGAATTTACTTGTTTTCAGGGTAGTTTGGCTAAGTCGGGAAAATTAGCTATGATGGTAAGAACTTTACCTGGGGAAGTCGGGACAATGGAAGTAGTCACAACAAGTACAATCCCTAAAATTAATGAAAATGAGTTCACAACTTATCCTTATTCAGTCACTTTAGAAGACTATCATCAGTTGAGTTCTGTAAGTTCTAATGATAGGAAAATTCTACAGATATGTCAACAGGGAAGCGATGGTTTCAGGTAATTAATAACTCGGTGATAGATAGGTGATAGATATATTATTTATAATCATCAAATATCTATCACCAATACAAATTACCGTATTAATTCTTAATACTCAATTCCTGCTTGCGCCTTCACACCTTGATCCTTAAAAGGATGTTTAATTAAGGTCATTTCAGTGACTAAATCAGCCTTTTCAATTAATGCTGGTGGTGCGCCTCTTCCCGTGAGAATTAGGTGCTTTTCTGGTGGTTTTTCAGCTAAACCTGCTAATACTTGTTCAACTTGTAAATAACCCATTTTCAAAGCAATATTAATTTCATCTAAAAGCACTAATTTAAAATCGGGATTTTTGATAAATTCTCGGGATTTTTCCCAAGCAGCAGCGGCTTTATCTAAATCTCGATCACGATCTTGGGTTTCCCAAGTAAAACCTTCCCCCATAGCATGAAATTCTAGTTGATTTTCCCAATGACTAAAAGCGCGTTTTTCTGCTGGTTCCCACGCCCCTTTAATGAATTGAACTATGGCTACTTTATGTCCATGACCCAGGGATCTTAAAACCATTCCCAAAGCCGCAGTAGTTTTACCTTTTCCATGACCAGTATTGACAATAATTAAGCCTTTTTCGGGTATGGCTTTAGCTATTCTTTGATCTTGAATTTCTTTTCGTCGCTGCATTTTTTGACGGTATTTTTCATCAGTTTGCGATGATGATATGACCTCATCAATTAAACGGGAAATTTCTTGATCTGGATTTAATTCTTCCGGTGTGTCGCTTTTCATAAACCCTGTTGATAAATAACTGTTAAGATTCAAGGAATGAAGTATAATTGCTTTGTCTTTAGTAATGTTACACTAGAAATAAGATAAATTCTGTTAGCAGCGATCTTAATAATTTGTTTTATATTCTGCTTCCAGTCGTTGACATTCTTCTTGATATTGAGTAAATTCAATATCTAGTGATTCCTTATTAGCATAATAATAAGCCAACGCCGTGTAAATACCTGCAATTGTCAAATAAGGCTTATCTTCAATAATTTCTTCCGGGGTCAGACCAGTGCCTATCCTAATCACACCATCAGTGGTAAATTCCAATGGTGCTGGTTCAGATACAATTCCTTCCGAGAGACTCACTAAAGCTTGTGCCATAATTAATAACAAGTTAGTTGTCTTTAATCATAGCAAATAATAGAAATACAATACTGCATGAATCCCTCAGTATGCCATTAAGGATTGTCCCTAACTCATATCGCTAAATAACATTTTAGGAACTTCCGTACAAATACGATAACATTATATTCGGCATATTTAGTATTCAGGATTCTTCAAAAATGTCACAAAAACAAGGTAAGAAAATTGCACCTATCCCCATGTCTAACAATGTTAGCGTGGTTGACTTGATTGATACCTATTTTACCGCTTACAACTCAGCCCGGTTGCGGGAAGCCTGTCAACTGCTGACTAAGGAAGTGTTTCAAGAGGGTGTCACCGTAGGAGTTAGCCTTTCCGGGGCTATGACACCCGCAGGTTTTGGTGTTTCCGCCCTTGCGCCCCTAATTCGCAATGGTTTTATTGACTGGATGATTTGCACTGGTGCTAATCTTTATCATGATATCCACTATGGTTTGGGTTTTGAACTATTTGCTGGTAGTCCGTTTTTAGATGATGTTAAATTGCGCGAAGAAGGGACAATCAGAATTTATGATATAATTTTTGGTTATGATGTATTACTAGAAACTGACGCTTTTATCCGTAAAGTTCTCCAGGCCGAACCTTTCCAAAAGCCTATGGGAACAGCGGAATTTCATTATTTACTCGGTAAGTGTGTGTGGGAAATAGAACAGCAATTGGGGGTGAAAAATTCCTGTTTATTGGCGACGGCTTATGAATATGGCGTACCTATTTATACCTCTTCTCCTGGTGATAGTTCTATCGGTATGAATGTCGCCGCCTTAGCTTTGGAAGGTTCAAAATTGGTATTAGATCCGGCTATTGATGTCAATGAAACCGCAGCAATTGTTTATGGAGCGCGAGAAAATGACGGCACAAGTGCGGCAGTAATTATTGGTGGTGGTAGTCCTAAAAACTTTTTACTACAAACACAACCGCAAATACACGAGGTGTTGGGATTGGAAGAACGGGGACATGATTTCTTTGTTCAGTTTACTGATGCACGTCCTGATACTGGTGGTTTATCGGGGGCGACTCCCGCTGAAGCTGTGAGTTGGGGGAAAATTGACCCCGATGAATTACCTAGTGCTATTGTTTGTTATACTGATAGTACAATTGCTTTGCCTTTAGTGACGGCTTATGTCCTGAATCAATGTCCACCTCGGTCTCTGAAGCGGTTGTATAATCAACGAGAAGCTTTATTAGATACATTGAGAAAGGATTATCTAATAGCTAAAAATCAAACTGTAAGTCAGGACAGTAGTGAAAAAACGGCTACTTATCCCTGCGGTACACCAATTAAAGGTTAGGTTTTACTAGACATCTGGGGAAAATTAAATGTCCGGGACATAAAAACCCGGCGGGGGAAATTTATGAATTGTCCCTTTACCTCCAGATAATGTCAAATTTGTGTAACATTAAGTAAAAGAAGATAACAAGGAATAACTTTATGCCCTATACAACGGAAGAAGGCGGCCGTCTTAATAATTTCCCTAAAGAACCCAAGGTTTATCAAGCGGAACCGCCAACGAACGCTCAAAAGCGTAATTATATTATTTTAGGAATTGCAGGGGCGCTTTTGGTTGGGGGAGTAATTTTTGTGGCCTTTACTGTTTCTAATGTCGGTTGATTGTAGATTTTTATAAATTTTAACTTTTCCCTGATCTCAGGTTCTTGCTTTCACAAAGAGCCTGATTTTTTGTTAGCATGGAACGAAGCATAGTAACTATAATGATTATATTTTTTTAACTTCGATCTAGCCGGAAAACCTTAATTAATCCTGAAAGAGAAAACATCTCAGTTACAAGCCCTAGACTTAAAAACGGGATTTGGTGTCCTTAGTGAAAATTAACATCGTCAGATGTGACATTAATATTCAATAAATTTATTCGGTCAGGATGTATACAGAAAAAAGGGCCAAAAGCCAAATACATAGAAGTGTGAATGAAACTCTACACACAAAAAACGTTAAGAATCAGCAAGTCTATCAACGCTTAAAACTGTCCCTGAGCCTGGGTTTGCGTAGACAAATTCTATTTGCTATATGTGACGATTTAAAGTTAAGAAATCGCATAGCAGCGCGGTTACATTCACTCTTAGCTTATCCAGTGGGAAATGTCCTCTATCAGCAGAAGAATAGAGAAGAGTTTAGCACTCAAGCTTATCCAAGATTAGTGACTTGGCGATTAAATGTCAGTGATCCCAATCCCATAGCACAAATAAATCAATGGTTAGTTAATTATCCACCTCCCATTGTCGGAGGTTCAAAAAATAATTCTGGCCGTCCCTTACCAACCCCAGGATTTCAGATTGTGGGGGTAGAAATGCTAACTAAAGAACCAGTAGCAGTACAACGGTTATTTTTGAATTATCTTTCACTCAGTGAAGTATATCTATCGAGTCAGGAATCAAGTAGTTTTTTAGAATCCAGTTTGTTATTTTGGGTTTCTCGTCCTTGGTTATCCGCAATTCAGCAAGCAGCGCCCAAATTTTGGCATTGTCGAACTGGTGTATTTGTATTTACAGGAGAACCGACACCAACTGTAGATAATAGAGTTTATGCAGAGGATTTCCCAGATTCCTTACCTTTAGAGCAGGAAAATTTGCAGGGTTTATTTGTTGATGAAGAGGAAATTTATAGAGGCCTCAGACAAACAAATCAACCGGATTTATCTGGAAATAAAAATGAAAGTTTACTAACACAAATACCTGAACAATCTCCTGTTCACTTTCCTGAAATAACCACTGAAAAAAATTTCCCTTTTTTATCTCATATTAACAAGGAATTATATGAATTAATCAAGGAAACACTAAATACTGATGATAGCGGAGCAACACAACAAATATTATGGGAAATTGAGCAATTACACATTCAAGATATTGGAGGAAATGAGTTAGCAATTTCTGGGGAATGCTTCGCTATCGCTTATCAAAATCTTGGTAATTTATATCGTTCGTTTATTGAGCAAGGACAAGCAACTCTGCAAAACTTAATGATAGCAATTCTTGCTTATCAGGAAGCGGTTACTTATGATGAAAGTTCTCCACAAATTCCAGATATTTTGAATGATTTGGGGACACTTTATTGGATGTTGCACCGTATCCGTGATAATTCGGAAGAAGCGAAAATTTATATTCACCAAGGTATAGACTTTTACAAATTAGCCCTGAAGTTAATTAGGGGTGATACTCAGCCAGAAACTTATGCTCGTATCCAAAATAACTTGGGGGCGGCTTATGGTGATTTGGCTAGGTTTTCTGAACCAGTGGAAAACTGGAATTTGGCGGTTATGGCTTACCATGAAGCACTTCGTTACCGACAGGAGAAAATAGAACCTTTAAAATATGCTGCTTGTCAGAATAACTTAGGTACAGCTTACTGGCATTTAGGGCAGTATAATCGGCCTGTAGAACATATTAAAAAAGCGATCGCTGCTTATAAGTTAGCACTTGTTCACTATGAAGCGACAGATGAACCCCTAAAATATGGGATGATTCAAAATAACATTGGTACGGCTTATTGGAATCTTTCTCAATATGAACAACCAATAGAAAATCTCCAATTAGCGATTCAGACTTACACTCAAGTGCTAAAATATCGAACATCAACCAATTCACCCCATGGCTATGCTGCTACTCAAAATAATCTCGGTATCGCTTATTGGTATTTAGCAAATCAGCAAACAATAACAAAGGAAGATCAACAAAAATTTATTAAGTTATGTATTAATTCTTATGAAGAAGCTGTGAATACTGCTCACTCATTAAGTAATATCAATTTAAGTTTTGATTTGTGTTTGACACATAATAATTTAGGAATGGCTAATTATTATTTAGTTACCAATGGGGGTTTTGATGGAGATAAAAAAATGCTTTCTCGACATTTAGAAGCTGCTTTAGAAAATCATTTACAAGCTCTAAATGGATTTAGCAAACAACCAGAAAACTATCAAATCACAATCAACCACATTATTAAGATAATTCGGACTTTCTATAAGGAGTTAGGTATTCAAGGACAAAATTTAGCTCTGTCTAAACTGCCGGGATGTTTATTAGCCGATATTTTAGCGAAATTGTAAATTGCTTGGTAATTGATAATATGAAAGAAATAGTGCTAGAGGTTCGTAATCTACAAGTTGAATTTATTAGTGATAGCAGGAAAGTTAAAGCCGTAGATGGTATTAGCTTTCA
The DNA here is from genome assembly GCA_900299285.1 of Anabaena sp. 54. GTDB lineage: Bacteria > Cyanobacteriota > Cyanobacteriia > Cyanobacteriales > Nostocaceae > Dolichospermum. The sequence continues at coordinate 11,519 of OMJF01000247.1, forward strand.
GTTACATCAGGGTGAGACTCTAGGTATAGTGGGAGAGTCGGGCAGTGGAAAGTCAGTTACAGCTTTAGCAATTATGGGTTTATTACCATATCCTGGTAAAGCTAGTGGGGGGGAAATTTGGTTTTCTCGAACCAATGGCCAACCGCTGGATTTATTGGCTTTACCACCTCAAGAAATGCAGCTTTATCGAGGTGGTGATATTGCCATGATTTTTCAAGAACCAATGAGTTCTTTAAATCCAGTTTATACGATTGGGTTTCAATTGCAAGAGGCAATTATGCGTCATCAAAATGTGAATGCAATTCAAGCCAAAGCAATTGCGATCGCTGGTTTACAAGAGGTTAAACTCTTACCTAGTGATGAACAAATTCAACAACAGTATCTTAATTATGATTTATCTGCACTGGACAGTTTTAAATTAGCACAATTAATAAAGCAGCATAAAGAAGCAATGCTAGATCGCTACCCTCATCAATTGTCAGGGGGTCAGCTACAACGGGTTATGATTGCTATGGCAATTTCTTGTAACCCTTCTGTGTTAGTTGCGGATGAACCAACCACGGCCTTAGATGTGACTGTACAAGCAACAATTTTAGAATTGTTGTCTGAATTACAAAAAAGTCGCAATATGGCTATGATTTTTATTAGTCATGACTTGGGACTAATTTCGGAAATTACTGACCAAGTAGCGGTAATGTATCAAGGGAAAATAGTCGAATATGAACCTGCTACACAAATTTTTAATCACCCCCAACATCCTTATACTAAAGGACTTGTAGCTTGTCGTCCCAGGCTTAACCATCGTCCCCACAAACTCCTAACTGTTTCTGACTACATGAGTGTAGTTAAAGATGAGTTGGGATTAGTCACAATTAAGGCTAAAGAACCGGTTAAACAGTCGGAAATTACTGACAAAGAATTTCAGGAAAGATTGGGAAATATTAGTGCTAAACCACCTCTGTTAAAAGTACGGAACTTAGCAGTAGGTTTCCCTATTCGGGGGGTATTTGGAGAAACAAAACACTACCATAAGGCTGTAAATGGGGTTTCCTTTGATGTTTTTCCTGGAGAAACCTTGGGATTGGTGGGAGAATCAGGTTGTGGTAAAACTACTTTGGGTAGAACCTTGCTGCGACTAATTGAACCTATGAGCGGTAAAATATTCTTTGATGGACAAGATATTACCCATGTAAGTGGGAAAACTTTGCAGCACTTACGAAGGGAAATGCAAATTATTTTCCAAAATCCTTTTAGTTCCCTCAACCCTCGGATAAAAATTGGGGAAGCAATTATAGAACCCCTGTTAATTCATGGTGTGGGGAAGTCAAAACAACAGCAACAAGCTAGGGTAGTGGAACTTTTGGAAAGGGTGGATTTAAGTGCGGATGATATGAAAAAATATCCTCATCAATTTTCTGGTGGTCAACGTCAACGGGTTTGTATTGCCCGCGCTTTGGCTTTGAAGCCTAAGTTTATTATTTGTGATGAGTCAGTTTCAGCTTTGGACGTTTCTGTACAAGCGCAGGTTTTAAACTTATTGAAAGAATTGCAAGCAGATTTTCAACTGACTTATATCTTTATTTCCCATGATTTAAGTGTAGTGAAATTTTTAAGCGATCGCATTTTAGTCATGAATCAAGGGAAAATTGTAGAATCAGGTACATCTGAAAGTATTTACCTTGAACCAAAAGAAGAATACACGCAAAAATTAATTGCTGCAATTCCTACAGGTAGTCCTGCACGGGTGAGAAACCGGCACAATTAAATAGAAATTTCTAAAATTTCTAAAATTTCTAAACAATAGCCTTTTATTAACTCAAGTTGCTAGTTATCTAGTTGAGGCTGGTAATGGGTAATTGGTAATGGGTAATTGGTGAGTAATTTTCTGTTTTCATCCTGTTCATCCT
>OMJF01000248.1 GCA_900299285.1 Anabaena sp. 54
AGTTTTCAAAGTCCCCCATGTTTGGGGGATTTAGGGGGCTAAATAAATTGCGGGTAAAGGGGCTAAATGTAGACTATCTAAAAGCATAAAATTAGAATCATTATGGAAATAATCAAAGACTCTAATAGGATTCGTGGAACTTCAGAAGAAGTTGAAGAAGCAGCGCGTCGTTTACGGAAACAGTTAACACCGGCTGAATCAATTTTGTGGGAAGCTTTAAAAGGTCGCAAACTTAAAGGACTTAAATTTCGCTGTCAGCATCCTGTGGGACGATTTATTATTGATTTTTATTGTCCTAGCCACAAATTAGCTATAGAAGTTGATGGTAGTATTCATGCTCAAAAACAAGTATATGATCAGGCTAGGACAGATCAACTACAAGCCTTTGGTTACTATGTTCTACGATTTACGAACGAAGAAGTAATAAATGATTTGTCAAACGTTTTGAATCGAATTAGTGAAACTGCAAAACTCTTGCCCCCTCAATCCCCCAATGCTGGGGGACTTTAAATTTAGCCCCCTCAATCCCCCAATTATGGGGGACTTTAAATTTAGCCCCCTCAATCCCCCAATTATGGGGGACTTTAAATTTAGCCCCCTCAATCCCCCAATTATGGGGGACTTTACAATCCAGTCGGCGATATTTGTCTTCATTTGAGTCTATTTAGCCCCCTCAATCGCCCAATTATGGGGGACTTTACAATCCAGTCTGTTTCCCCCACTTCTGGAACACATTAAAAATTCTTGTTCCCCCAATTTTGGGGGTTAGGGGGCAATACGGTAAGGGGGCAATGTTATTATAAATAAATTAAACAGAGTCAACTATGCAACACCTAGACAGTTTAGATTTTACTACGAAAATCAAAGAATTAATTGATAGTCTCAAGGCCATTTGTGCTTCCTATGGTTTGGGTAATGACGGTAATGAGTTTAAAATCATTACTCAAGTGTTTCTTTATAAATTCACTAATGATAAATTTGCTTATGAAGTAAAAAATATTGATGAAGAAATTGCTCAAGCAGCAAAATGGGAACAGGTATTAAAAAATAAGACTCAAGACGAATATGAATTTATATTATTACAATTACCTCCCAATACGGCACAATTAAAACCAGATCATTTTATTTCCACTTTATTTGAAAAACAGAATGATCCTAATTTTGCTAAGTTATTTGATGATACTTTGCGAGATATTGCCATTCAAAATAGTGATATTTTCTCTGTGAAAACCGAAGGAGATACAAAAATCCCTCTGTTTGATAGAGTCAGTGAATTTATTACAGATACTTCTAAACGTGATGCTTTTTGCAAAGCAATTATTAACCAGTTAGTTAAATTTAGTGCTGAACACATCTTTACACAGAAATATGATTTTTTTGCCACATTATTTGAATATTTAATTAAGGATTACAATAAAGATAATGGTGGTAAATATGCAGAATATTATACACCCCATGCTGTAGCTAAAATTATGGCGGCGATTTTGGTCAAAGATCAGGTACAGAATGTCACCGTTTATGATCCTTCTGCGGGTTCAGGAACTTTGTTAATGAATATTGCTCATGCTATTGGTGAAAATAACTGTACTATTTATTCTCAGGATATTTCTCAAAAAGCATCTAGTTTATTACGGTTGAATTTGATTTTAAATAATCTTGTCCATTCTATTCCTAATATTATCCAAGGTAATACTTTATTGCATCCTTATCACAAAGAAGGTGCAAGATTAATGAAGTTTGATTATATAGTTTCTAATCCACCTTTTAAAATGGATTTTAGTGATTATCAAAAGCAGTTAGATACAAAGGAAAATAAAGAGCGTTTTTTTGCGGGGATTCCTAAAGTTCCCAGCAAAGCTACGGATAAAATGGCGATTTATACGCTGTTTTTACAACATATTATTTATTCTCTCAATGAACAGGGTAAAGCTGCGGTTGTTGTTTCTACGGGTTTTATACTGCACAGTCGGGTATTGATAAAGCTATTAGGACTAAGTTAGTAGATAATAAAATGTTAGCAGGTGTGGTATCCATGCCGAGTAACATTTTTGCCACGACGGGAACAAATGTTTCTATTTTGTTTATTGATAAAGCAAATCAGGATGATGTAGTTTTGATTGATGCTTCTAGTTTAGGTGAAACTGTGAAAGATGGGAAGAATCAGAAAACGGTGTTAACGGAAGCGGAAGAAAATCAAATTATTACCACTTTTAATGATCTCAAAGCCAGTGGGAAAAGGCAAGATCATAACTTCTTGGTTATTCAACATGAAAAATCCCAAAATGGCTTATTAGTTTCTCATTTGTAATGGTGATTCCATTTTGCCAAAGTTCATATTCACTGATATCAATATCCTCATTCCAAACCAACGCATAACCACCTGAATCAATGATAAAATTCCTGAAAAATGCCGGATTTTTTAAAGGATAAAACATTGGGTTATCTAATAATTTAGAGATATCATATTTTTTTAGTTCGTTATTTGTAAACTTAATGATCAAGTTATGATCATCTATAGCTTGAGCAGAAACAATACGAGCAGGTTTCATCAAAACTCTCCATTATTTTAAAGGTGGCAGTTTACTAAACTCTTGGCTATTCCACATATTGAGCAATTCTTTCTGATATAATATAGCCCATTCTATTACCATTTTTCAGCGCGACTCGGTAAATCTCCTTCAATAATTTTTAAAGACTCAATACCAACTAAGGCATTATACTCACCGTAAACTGCATGAAAATGAGGAGGTTGGTGATCACCAAAGAAAATTTTGATAACTATTCCGTAAAATCGTGTAACTTCTGGCATAAAGATTAATGAAAGACTAATATTATTGATTGTAGCCTCTCTGAAAGATAAAAACTACTGCCACCGATAGATCACCACTCACAAATACATTATTGCTTTTCAAAATCAACAACTAACCCAACTAAGAGATTGGTTACTTCTCATGTTAATGAACGGACAAATTACCATTAAGTAACTGAAATTGCTAGTTATCTAGTTAAAGTTGGTAATAGGTAATTAGTGATAAAATCCCTGTTTTCATCCTGTATATCCTGATTCTGACAGTTTACCTAACTAGTAACTTACGTTAAATATAAATTTTCAACCATACAACATTTAGATAGTTGAGATTTTGCCAGTAAAATTAAAGAATTAATGAAAATTTCGAGTTTACAAATTGGGCTTTTTACGTTAGCATTAAATGAGGCAATAAATAAATTCATTGTTAGGTCACAGATGCTATAATTGTATTATTCTGTGAAGAATTAGGAATTAAACCGCCGTTTTAATGGAGGATTTTATGCAAGTTAAAATTGAGTTACCTGATGAATTGGGAAAACAACTTTTGGAAATGCCTGATATGCAACTATTAGTACAGAAAGCTGTGGAAAAAATGTTATTAGAACAGCAACAAAAACAATCATCTCAATTATTAGTTGATATAGTTAATGATTTGCCTGAATTTCCAACTTTCAAAAATCAAGATCCGTTAAATTTACAAAGAGCATTACGCAATGAATGGGATTAAGTATTTGTTAGATACAAATATCGTGATTGGTTTGCTTCAACGCGATTTAATAATTTTGGATATTTTAAACGATAGGCAAATTCAAATTGGTGAATGTGCTTATAGTGCAATAACTCGCATGGAGTTATTGAGTTTTCCATCTGTAACACCCACAGAAAAAGAAGCTATTGTATTTTTATTAAGTCGTATGACATATTTAACAATTACACCAGCAATTGAAAATGAGACTATCAATTTTAGATATACTCACAAAACGAAACTGCCTGATTCTATTATTGCTGCAACTACCAAGTATCATGGACTTGAGTTAGTAACGTTAGATAAGAAGTTAGCAAATAAGCTTAAATTAGATAACTGACAGCATTACATGATATTCATCTTAATAAACATTAATCTTTTTAGCACATCCTCCTAATCACTCAAGTTAACTTACAATTAAAATAAAACATGACTAACTTACCAAAAGGATTAATCGTTTCCTGTCAAGCACCCATAAACTCCCCATTACATGATCCTTATGTAATTTCTGCAATGGCACAAGCAGCAGTAAATAATGGGGCTGTAGCAGTGAGAATTGACACACCTATTCATATCCAAGCGGTGCGGAAAAAAGTCCAAGTTCCCATTATCGGACTTTGGAAACAAGTCATAACTGGTTCTGATGTATATATTACACCACAATTCCATCATGCCGTGGCCGTAGCGGCAGCAGGTGCGGATATTATAGCTATAGATGCTACCACTAGATATCGTCCCGGTGATGAAAAGTTAGCAAATATTATTAATTTAATTCATGATCAATTAAATAAGCCGGTTATGGCAGATGTAGATACATATCAAGCAGCACAATTAGCTGTTAATGCGGGTGCGGATATGGTGGGAACTACTCTTTTCGGCTACACTGGGGAAACTCAAAACTTTTCTCCTCCTGGTTGGGAATTACTGACTAAAATAGTAGAAAATCTTGACACTTTTGTGATTTGTGAAGGTGGTATTTCTTCACCACAAATGGCCAAAAAAGCCTTAGATTTAGGTGCTAATGCTGTTGTGGTGGGTGGGGCAATTACCGGAATTGATTTGTTAGTTAAAGCTTATAATTTGGCATGGGAAAATTAAAATCTTCTCATTTTTGTGTGGCAAGATAGTCATAATATAACATATTATTCAAATAGGCTCATAAAATGCTAGGAAACACCCTTGTGGGCAGATACCAAATTACCAATTACCTGGGTGGTGGGGGATTTGGCGAAACTTATGTTGCTAATGATACTCAATTACCTGGTTTACCGCAGTGTGTAGTTAAGAAACTTAAACCTCAGTCTAGTGATATTGCTACTTTGGAAATAGCCAGAAGGTTGTTTGACACAGAAGCACAAGTTTTATATAAATTAGGGACTCATGACCGCATTCCCCAACTTCTAGCTTACTTTGAAGAAAATACCGAATTTTATCTGGTGCAGGAACTTATTATAGGTAATAACCTCAGTAAAGAATTAAAGCCAGGTACAATTTTTACTGAAATTCAAGTAATTTCCCTAATACAAGAGATTTTAGAAATTTTGGATTTTGTACATAAACAAAATGTAATTCATCGTGATGTTAACCCTGGGAATATTCTGAGACGAGAACAAGATGGTAAATTAATTTTAATTGATTTTGGTGCAGTTAAACAAATTACGACTAAATTAGTAAATTCCCCGGAAATTAGTAAATCTACTGTTGCTATTGGTACACCGGGTTATATCCCTGGAGAACAGGCACAAGGGACACCCAAATTTAGTAGTGATATCTATGCTTTGGGAGTTATTGCTATTCAAGCTTTAACGGGACTATCCCCTGAACAATTAGAAAAAGATCCCGAAACTAATGAAATTATTTGGCAAAATTCTGCTACGGTATCTCCAGAATTTGCTCAATTTTTAAATCAAATGGTATGTTATGATTTTCGACAACGTTATGCTTCAGGAACAATAGCATTACAAGCTTTACAAAATTTGCATAAAAGTACATCGGAAACAATAGTTTTTTCTCCCGCCACTTTACCAAGTCAAGTCAAAAATTCTCTAGTTAAAAAAGGGATATTCTGGAAATTACCCTTGGGAATATTTGTGTTAGTTATTGGCGCTGTAGGTGGAATATTTATAATTAATCGCCTGAATAATAAAAATGCGATAAAATTATATCATCAGGCAAATACTCTGCTGCAATTACAACGCTATCAAGAAGCTTTAGTAATTTATGAAAAAGCCGGAAATATCAAACCTAATTACTCTCAAGCTTGGTATGGTCAAGGTCAAGCATTATTTAACTTAAAAAGATATGAAGAAGCTTTATTGGTTTATGATAAAGCTATTCAACTGCAACCTAATTATTTAGAAGCTTGGCATAATCGCGGGTTAGTTTTAGTATATCTTAAACGTTATTCGGAAGCACTGGCCACTTTTGATAAAGCTTTAGAACTCAAAAATGATAACCCTCAAGTTTGGCAAGCTAAAGGGGATGTTTTTATAAAAATTAATAGCTATAATAATGCAGTTAAGGCTTATGAACAAGCAATTAATTTACAACCTGATAATTCTGAATTATGGTACAAAAAAGGATTGGCATTACAATATCTGAAACAGTATGAGGAAGCAATTACAGCTTATAAAAAAACCATAGAATTAAAACCAGATCATGAATTGGCTTGGTATAATTTAGGTAATTGTTCGGTGAATTTAAATCGCTATGAATTTGCTCTACAAGCTTATGATCAGGTGCTACAATACAATCAGAATAATTTTGCCGCTTTATTATCAAGAAGTAATGTATTAATGACATTACGTAGGTATCCAGAAGCTATTGATTCTTTTAACCAAGTGATTAAATCCCAGCCTCGACGGTATCAAGCATGGTATAATCGGGGTTGGGCATTACATCATCTTAAACGCTATTCAGAAGCCATAGAATCTTATAAAAAAGCTATTGCTTTAAGGGGAAATGATTATTTACTGTGGTACAATCTGGGAAATACACAATATAATTTGCAAAAATATCCAGAAGCGATCGCATCTTATAATAAAGCAATTCACTATCAACCAAATCATTATCAAAGTTGGTATAGTCGAGGTAATGCGCTATTAAATATGCAGCAATACAAACAGGCGATCGCATCTTATGATAAAGCTATAGAATATAAACCAGACTACCAAGAAGCTATAGAAGCCCGCACAAAAGCCCAAAATCCGCCAAAATTTATCATAAAATTCTAACTAACTATCAACCCCTTCTTGCTTCTCACCAAAATCCAGTAGAATATAAAATACCAGTTATCCAATTAACTGAGAAAGATATCACATCCCTGCCAGCAGTCAAAATTATGGACGTATTAGAATTAAAACGCGAAATCGAAACATTGTCTAGCCGCCTGGGTAAAACCCAGGACTATCTTTGACGTACCTGCACTCAAAGCCAAAATTCACGACTTAGAACAAATTTCGGCCCAAACGGAATTTTGGGAAGACCAAACCCAAGCCCAAAACACTCTACAAGAACTCAATGATCTAAAATCCCATTTAGATCAATATTACCAGTGGCATTCTCGCTTAGACGATACTAGGGTAGTTGTTGAACTATTGGAAATAGAAACAGACACATCACTATTACAAGAAGCGGAATCTACCATTATCAAACTTAATCATGATTTAGATCAATGGGAATTACAACAATTACTTTCTGGACCCTACGACGATAAAGGTGCAGTCCTAACAATTAACGCTGGTGCAGGTGGTACAGACGCGCAAGACTGGGCATTTATGTTAATGCGGATGTATACCCGTTGGGGAGAAGATCATGGTTATAAAGTTACCTTAGCAGAAGAATCAGAAGGTGATGAAGCGGGTATTAAATCTGCTACACTAGAAATAACCGGACGCTACGCCTATGGTTATTTGCGTTCTGAAATGGGTACTCATCGCTTAGTGCGAATTTCTCCCTTTAATGCTAATGGTAAACGACAAACCAGTTTTGCGGGAGTGGAAGTGATGCCACAAATAGATAATACCGTCAAATTAGACATTCCCGAAAAAGATCTAGAAATTACCACCACTCGTTCTGGTGGTAAAGGTGGACAAAACGTTAACAAAGTAGAAACCGCAGTTCGCATAGTTCACATTCCCACAGGGATAGCAGTCCGTTGTACAGAAGAACGGTCGCAACTACAAAATAAAGAAAAAGCCCTAGCCCGTCTCAAAGCTAAATTACTAATTATAGCCAAAGAACAACGCGCCCAAGAAATAGCGGAAATTCGCGGTGATATAGTGGAAGCGTCCTGGGGTAATCAAATCCGTAACTATGTATTTCATCCTTATCAGATGGTTAAAGACCTGCGTACAAACGTAGAAACTACAGCCATTACCGACATCATGAATGGTGAAATTGATATGTTTATCCAAGCCTATTTAAGACAAGAAAATCAGATAGTAGAAGGTTAGGGAATGCAGGTCCTGAGTCCTATTTCCCCGTAACCTGTTAAAGTAATAAAGAAAATTATTGACAATTATTTGGAAATTATTGGAGAAGTTAATTATGGACAAGTCCCCTACTACAGAACCCCAACCCAGTTATGTTAAGCTGGCTATGCGGAACATGGTCAGAAAAGGCGGTACTTCCCTGAAACACTTTGCTTTAACCGCTGTAGGACTATTATCTGTCCTCGTTGGTTTAGCGTATCTGACCCGCTAAGGGGGAAAAATTGTGCCTTTACAAGTGGAATTATATTTAGAAAATTGTGTTGACGACTTTTCCCTAATTCCTCCCGAAATTTGGGAAAATTGGTTTCAGCAATGGTTAGAAGTTCTTGATGATTATCTACCAAATGCGTTGAGTTATGAGGTTGGTTTGCGGTTGACAACTAATACGGAAATTCAAACCCTCAATTTTCAGTACCGAGAACAGGATAAACCTACAGACGTTTTAGCTTTTGCATCTCTAGAAGCAAATTTACCACAAAGCGAAGAAATGCTGGCCTCTATGCCGTTGTATTTAGGTGATATTATTGTTTCTGTAGATACAGCACAGCAACAAGCACAACAGCAGGAACATAGCTTATCTACAGAATTAGCTTGGTTAACGGCTCATGGTTTATTACATTTGTTAGGATGGGATCATCCTGATGAAAAGAGCTTAATGGAAATGTTACACCAACAAGTTGTCTTACTGGAGAAGATAGGTATAATTATTAACTTAGAGGTATGGTAGATGTATATTTAAAATTGGGAATCTTAGTAATTATTTCATAGTCTAGTTATTTAAAATGGCTTACAATTGCCTCAATGTTCATCTAGCTATGAAAATCGGTAGATTCTCACTCCATCATATATCATATTTTTTTGTTTATGTCCTCAAAACTCTCGTCATCACCAACAAGTAACAGTTTACCACCGCTTGTGTCTAAAGACAGGGAACTTTCCTGGCAAATTGCCTCTAATTTATTTGTTAGTTTTAAGTATGCTTGGGCTGGAATTATCTATGGTTTTCAGACTCAACGCAATTTTCGCATTCATTTAGCAGTCTGCGCCTTGGCTATTGGTTTGAGTGTATTCTTGCGTTTAACACCAGTGGAAATAGCTATAATTGCTGTTACCAGTGGTTTAGTTTTGACTTTAGAGTTAATGAATACTGCCTTGGAGTCTATTGTAGATTTGACGGTGAAACAATCTTACCATGAACTGGCGAAAATTGCTAAAGACTGTGCGGCTGGGGCTGTACTTGTTTCCGCTTTAGTAGCATTATTAGTGGCCACTATACTATTATTGCCTCCTTTAGCGAGTTTAATCTTATCTAATTTGTAGATAGCGGTTTGTAATAGAGACGTTTCTAGGAAACGTCTTGAATATGTTTAAGAAAAATGAAAGGTAAAAATTGTGATATTAGTCATTGATAACTACGACAGTTTTACGTATAATTTGGTGCAGTATTTCGGAGAATTAGCCGCAGATTTTCCTGTAGCTAATGATATCCAAATTGTACGAAATGATCAGATGACTGTAGATGAAATTAGAACCTTAAACCCAGACGCAATAGTCATTTCACCTGGTCCTGGTCGTCCAGAAGATGCGGGAATTTCCTTAGATGCGATCGCTCAATTGGGCGAAAAATTACCGATTTTAGGGGTATGTTTGGGACATCAAAGTATTGGTCAGGTCTTCGGTGGTAAAATAGTTTCTGCACCAGAATTAATGCACGGAAAAACCTCCCAAGTATCACACCAGGGGATAGGAATTTTTCAAGGATTAGAAAATCCCTTGACCGCTACCAGGTATCATAGTTTAGTAATTGAGCGGGAAACTTGTCCAGAAGTATTGGAAATTACCGCTTGGGTAGAAGATGGTACAATTATGGGCGTGAGACACCGGAACTATTCTCACATTCAAGGAGTCCAATTTCATCCAGAAAGTGTTTTAACTTCTTTGGGTAAGGAATTACTCAGAAATTTTCTGCGAACCTTGTAAAGGGAAAAACAGATGAAACGACGACAGTTGATAGGCTATACTGGAGTGGGTTTAATAACGGCTGTAGTTACTAACTTAGATCTGCAAGTTCCAGTAAATGCCCAGTCTAGCAGTGTATCAATTCAGTGGTTAGGACATACTTGCTTTTTATTCACCACTGGAAATGTCAAAATTCTCATTAATCCCTTTCGCACTTTGGGTTGTACAGCTAAGTATCGTCCCCCAAAGGTTACAGCAGATTTGGTATTAATTAGTAGTCAATTATTAGATGAAGGTTATATAGAAGGACTACCAGGAAATCCCAAATTCGTTTATCAGCCGGGGGTTTACGAATTTAGAGGTGTTAATTTTCAGGGAATTACCACAGATCATGATCGTCACAATGGTAAACGATTCGGGAAAAATCTGGCTTGGAAATTCACCATAGCAGGACTTAATTTACTGCATTTAGGAGGTGCTGCTGCACCCCTGACCCTAGAACAAAAAATCCTCATGGGTCGTCCTGATGTATTATTTATTCCTGTAGGTGGTAGTGCTAAAGCTTACAATGCTCAAGAAGCAAAACAAGCCATTACGGTCTTAAATCCTAAGTTAGTTATTCCCACCCATTACCGCACTCAAGCCGCTGATACAAACCAGTGTGACATTACTCCAGTAGATGATTTTCTGACTTTAATGCAGGGTGTTAATATCCGCCGAGGTAATGGTGACTCTGTAGTAATTAATGGTAAGAGTTTACCAGAAAATACGGAAATCGAGGTTTTGAGTTATAAATTTTGATATCAAGAATTGATATCCGCGACTTTTTGAAGGAGTTGAGGACATTTTAAATAAAATATTCCTCATTTATAAGGAATAAAGTAACATATTTAAAATTCTTTGTCAATATCTTCTCAAACAAAAAAGCGATCGCTTTCCGTGAAATCATGGAAAATGATCGCCTGTTCTGAATTCAGGAAGTCTTAGTTATACCGACAATATATCTTGACCAATAACTAAATCAACCTGTATACCATTCTGGTGTCAGCTTATCTGTATCAGAGATAGGAGTTTCAGTAGCTAAAGTTCCGTCCATAGTCCAGATTTTATCAGCAGATGTTTGTTGATCACGCCAGTAAATATCTGTCTTACCATCACCGTTGAAATCACCTAGAGATGCTGTCAAACCAGGGGTATTGCTAGGTAAGAAAGCTTCAGAACTGATGGTTGTACCATCCATCAACCAAGCGGTATTTGCACCTGTAGTCGCATTATGCCAGAAGATATCAGTTTTACCATCACCATTAAAATCACCGATTTTCGCAGTCCAATCTGTACTCAGGGTGCTAACAACACCTTCAGTCACAAAAATACCATTCATTGTCCAAATCTTATTTTCCCCCGTTTGGGAGTTGCGCCACAAAATATCAGTTTTGAAGTCACCGTTAAAATCACCAAGAGTAGGAGTCCAGGAAGCATCTTGGGCTTGGAGGTCATACTTAGTAGTTTGGCTACCATCCATAAACCAGACACTATTTTCACCAGTGGTGGTATTACGCCAGAATATGTCACTCTTACCATTACCATCAAAATCAACAATGGTTGCGATTAATCCTGGACCTGTAGTTTCTAGGACATTAGCGCTAATTACTGTTGTACCATCCATCTGCCAAATGGCATTTTCACCAGTAGTTGCATTATTCCAGAAAATATCAGTTTTGCGATCGCCATTGAAATCGCCAATATTAGCAGTCCAACCTGGATCAACTCGATCTAAAGTTAAGTAATTAGCGACTCTTATACCATCCATTAGCACAATTGTATTTTCACCTGTTGTCTTATTGCGTAATAGGAAATCGGTCTTATTATCACCATTAAAATCAGCAAGTTTGTAGTCATAAGCTGTTAAATCATATTTACCCAAAGAACCCTGTTGTAAAACTTGTGTTCCGTTCATTAAACGAACTAAAATTTCACCAGTTTGGACATTAACCCAAAGTTTATCTGTTTTACCATCACCATTAAAATCAGGAACAATGGCTGCACTGGTTAAATAAGGATTAGGATTGGGGTTAGCACTACCAACTGGTAATTGAGGTAATGGATTTGTTGGTGGTAATAATGATGGATCTAATGGCGATTGAGGTGCAGAACTAGGAGGAAGAAAACTATCAAGAGGATTTGTCAAAGCATCTGATTTTGCAATAGACTCTTCGGCCCAACTGCTTGTTTTTAAATCTAATCCTGTAGTAGACATGATGTATTTTTATGAGTAATTAATATCTATTTTTAATTTGCTTTTGATAAAGATTCTGTAAATAGTAAACATCTGGTTAATTATTTTGATTAAATGTCAGTATTTATAGACATTTCAATTATGTTTATAAATAGGAAATTTTCCAAATTAAAAGTAATATCTAAACAATCAACAAATATTTGATATTTTTTTATATTTTATTTATTCAAGTCATGATTTAAAAACAAAATCCTGTTTTCTTGATATAGAGATCCCGAATAATATATGTATTGCTTTTATTGCTTTTGTTACTTTGCGTTCTGGTAAGCATAAAACTCCACCTCTGTGTCCTTAAGTGGTTCGTCCAAAAAAAAAGATTGGTGAACACAAATCAAGATAAAATTAGCTATTATAAGTAAAATTAGCAATTTTCAAAGGCAACATTCTCAGTAGTCTATAATTGTTAAAGCTAAAAACAACACTATTAATAAATTAGCTATGCAAACAGAATATCAGCAACGTCGTCAGGATTTAATGGACAAAATAGGCAGTGGTACAGCGATTTTCAGAAGTGCGCCCACGGCAGTTATGCACAATGATGTTGAGTATATTTACCGTCAAGATAGTGATTTTTTTTACTTAACTGGGTTTAATGAAGCGCAAGCAGTAGCAGTATTAGCACCTCATCACCCAGAGCATCACTTTATATTATTTGTGCAACCCAAGGATAGGGAAAAGGAAGTTTGGAATGGTTATCGTTGTGGAGTAGAGGGAGCAAAAGAATTTTATGGCGCAGATATAGCTTACCCCATTGCAGAGTTAGATGAGAAGTTACCGCAATATTTAGAAAAAGCAGACAGTATTTATTATCATTTGGGACGCGATCGCAATTTTAATGATAAAATCATCCAACATTACCAAAGTTTATTGCGAACTTACCCTAAACGCGGTACTGGTCCAACATCTATTATTGATGCTGGTACTATCACCAACAATTTAAGGTTATATAAAAGCAAAGCAGAATTAGACCTGATCCGTCAAGCTGTAGAAATTGCGGTAGAAGCTCATAATTATGCTTTACAAAGCACTAAACCGGGACGTTATGAATATGAAATTCAAGCCGAAATAGAACATCTTTTCCGGTTACGGGGCGGAATGGGACCTGCTTATCCTTCCATTGTTGCTGCTGGTAAGAATGCTTGCGTACTGCACTACGTTGAAAATAACTGTCAAATACAAGAACAGGACTTGTTACTGATTGATGCTGGTTGCGCTTACAATTATTACAATTCAGACATTACCCGCACATTTCCCGTTAGTGGTAAATTCACACCGGAACAAAAAGCATTATATGAAATTGTATTAGCTGCACAAAAACAAGCGATAGCAGAAGTAAAACCAGGTAATTCTTTCTATGCACCTCATAATGCAGCAGTGAAAGTATTAACAGAGGGACTAGTTGAATTAGGTTTGCTGAAAGGGGAAATTGATAAATTAATAGAGGAGGAAAAATATAAAGCCTTTTATATGCACCGTACCAGTCATTGGTTAGGTTTAGATGTACATGATGTGGGAATTTATCAACACGGAGAAAACCCGCAGACATTACTACCTGGCCAAGTGCTGACCATAGAACCGGGACTGTATATAGTCCCTGACACTAAACCAGGAGCAGACCAACCGGAAATTGACCCGCGTTGGCTAGGAATTGGGATTAGAATTGAAGATGATGTATTAGTTACTTCCGAGGGAAATGAGGTATTAACGGCAGGAGTTCCCAAGGAAATTCAGGATTTAGAAAGATAGAATCAAGATGGGACTTTTAGGGTATGGGGTATTTTATCTGCCGCAGTTGTGCTAGTCTAGATTAACTGATAAATTTCAGTAATTACCACTATCCAAAAATACCCTTAAAAAACTCCAAATAGGCGATCATAGAAATTTGAGGCTTGATGAAAAAGGTGATAATCACTCATGACTACCGACAATAATCTAGCCATTGTGGACTGGGAAGCCCACAACCCACCAACAGATTTAATATTTGATGATGGTGAACCCTTGGAATCAAATCGTCACCGTATTGCTATGAATGTCCTCATTCGTTCGTTGCAGCAGCTTTGGTCTGACCGCAATGATTATTTTACTGGGGGCAATATGTTTATATACTACAGCAGTAGCCAAATTCGCCATCGTGATTTTCGCGGTCCGGATTTTTTTGCTGTTCTCAATGTTGATGGTAGCAATCCTCGACAAGGTTGGGTAGTTTGGGAAGAAAATGGTCGCTATCCTGATGTGATTGTAGAATTAATGTCACGGTCTACAGCAGGAATAGATAAGGGGATTAAAAAAGACCTGTATGAACAGACTTTCCATACTTCAGATTATTTTGTCTATGACCCATTTGATGCCAATTCTTTACAAGGATGGCATTTAGATCATGAACAACAGTATCAACCATTGACACCCAATGAAAATGGTTGGCTATGGTGTAGACGCTTGGGTTTATGGTTGGGAACTTGGGAAGGAACTGTAGACAGGGAAACTGCAATTTGGGCGCGGTTTTATGATGTTGCTGGTAATCTGGTTTTGTTACCAGAGGAGGCTGCTCAATTAGAAGCAGAAAACGCCCAATTACAAGCACAGGAAGCTCAAGTACAGGCACAGGAAGCTCAAGCACAGGCACAGGAAGCTCAAGCAAAAGCGGCTAGGTTAGCTGCTAGATTACTAGAATTGGGTGAAAATCCAGATATACTGTAATTTATTGGCTCTAAGTTAAATGTAGGTCAGTCTACATTTAACTTTTCCGGTCATTAACTGGAAGCACTAGTATAAAACACAAGAGCAAACCGCCAAAACAAAGTAGAAATAACAAATAAGACAATTGCTAAAAATCCCCCACCTAGCAACCAGGTAAATGGAATTTGTCCTAAGATAGATTTCGCGGGAATAGTAGTTAAAAAAGCTACTGGTATTATAAAGGTAAAGAAAAAGCGATAAACGACAGGATAGCCAGTAATTGGATATCTTCCCGCTTCTAAAAGCCCTTTTAATACTTCTGTAATATTGTATATTTTAACAAACCAAATGCTAGTTGCTCCCAGTATAAACCACAGACTGTAAAGAATGACTAAACCGCAAAATAATGGCACAAGGGTAAATAGATATCTGTCAATTCCTAAGCCAAGTTTTGTACCAGCGTAGCCAATTATCAGTAAACCAAAGATTAAATCTGGTATTCCCCACAGGGAAAAGGTGTGACAAGATAACCAAAACTGACTGCGAATAGGTTTTAATAAGACAAAGTCTAAAGTCCCTTCCTGGACATGGCGCACAATGCGATTTAAATTGGGAGAGAGAAAGGTAGCGCTAAAGCCTTGTAATAAGGTGAAAATTCCTAAGACTACTAAAGCTGCTTCCCATGACCAACCTGTAAAAGTGTAGCCTGTGCGGTAAAATAGGAATAAACCAAAAATACTACCGACTAAATTTCCTAAACTACTGAAAGCAGCAATGATAAAATTAATACGATATTCCATTTCCGCAGCGATCGCCGCAGTCCAAAACAATCTCAGCACTTTTAAATATCTTGGCATTTTTCTTCTTGACCTCAATATTTATTACATATAGAATAATTTTATCTAAACTTAATATTACTTTTTATTTCTATAAATTTAGAACCATTAAAATGTTGAGTACAATATCTTAAACAATTGGGATTTTATGCACTTTGATTTACCAGAATTAGTTAAATCACTTGGTTACTTGGGAGTATGGGGAATTATCTTTGCTGAATCTGGTTTGTTGATTGGTTTTTTTCTGCCTGGTGATAGTTTATTATTTACAGCAGGATTTGTCGCTTCTCAAAACTTGTTGAATATTTGGGTACTGATTTTTGGCGCGTTTGTTTGTGCTGTATTAGGTGATAATGTTGGCTATTTTACTGGGCATAAATTTGGCAGAAAATTATTTGCAAAAGAAGATTCTTGGTTACTTCGTAAAAAACATATTGTCAAAACTCAAGATTTTTATGAAAAGCATGGTAAAAAAACAATTGTTTTAGCAAGATTTGTACCAATTGTCAGAACTTTTGCGCCAATTGTGGCCGGAATTGGAGCTATGCACTATCGGTCTTTTATGTCTTACAATTTATTTGGTGGTTTTGTATGGACTTTTGGCATTACCTTATTAGGTTTCTTCTTAGGAAAATCTTTACCAGCGGAACAATTAGATAAATATCTGTTACCAATAATTGGCTTAATTGTGGTTGTTTCTTTATTACCTTCAATTATTCATGTAATTAAGGAAAATAGAGCTAATAAACCTTAAAAAAAATTCAAAACTAGAAATTCAAAATCTATTCAGATACCCGAATTTTTATTTAATGATGTCAATTGATTATTTTTTATTTCCCAAGATGACCAAAAACTGGTAATGTAACTAAGGCAAATATTATGGATGTTATAATTTGAAAACTCGTTCTCATTATTGGCAACTTCTACCCTATATCCGCACCCAATGGCCAACTATTATTAAGGGTTTTGTGGGCATTTTAGGCTATGTACTGGCAACATTAACCCTAATTAATGTCGCAGGGAAGTTAGCAGTTCCCTTTGGTAATGGTAATGTATTAGCGATCGCTAAATTAGCAGGTATTAGTGCCGTAATATTTCTGGTCAGAGGCTTTTTTCAGTCTCTACAGGACTTGTACATGGCTAAGGCCGCTTTAAGGGTGGCTTTTTATCTCCGGCAACAGGTTTATACCCATTTACAAAAACTCAATCTCAGCTTTTTTGAAACTGCTAAAGCTGGAGATCTATCTTATCGTCTCACGGAAGATATTGACCGGGTTGGAGAAGTAATTAATAAGCTTTTTCATGATTTTACTCCCTGTATTTTACAATTAATTGCTATTCCCATTTATATGATTTATTTAAATTGGCAACTTACCTTAGCGACGGTAATTGTTGCCCCAATTATGGGAATTTTAATTGGTTGGTTTGGGGAACGTTTACGAAAATATTCTCTCAAAAGTCAAAGTCGTATTTCTGATTTATCTGCTATTTTAACAGAAGTTTTTAGCGGTATTCGTTTAATTCAAGCTTTTGCGGCAGAAAAATATGAAATTGATAGGTTTAGTTTGGAAGCAGAACGCAGTTTTAAAGCTAAATATTCCGTAGAAAGATTAAAAGCTATTCAAATTCCCATTGTCGGGTTTTTAGAAGCTGTTAGCGCCTTATCTTTATTAATGGTAGGAACTTGGCAAATATCTCAACGCAATTTAACCGTCGGTGAATTTTTTAGTTATTTAACAGCAGCCGCTTTGTTAATTGACCCCATTGGACATACTACTAATAATTATAATGAATTTAAACAAGGTGAGGCATCAATTGATAGAGTTTTTGAGTTATTAGCAATTCAACCAACGGTATTAGAAAAACCTCATGCTATTAATTTACCTGCTGTTAATGGTAAAGTAGAATATGGCGATATTACTTTTGCTTATAAATCAGGAGAAACGGTTTTAAAAAAAATTAGCTTATTAATAATGCCCGGTCAAGCTGTTGCTTTAGTTGGTGCTTCTGGTGCTGGAAAAACTACTTTAGTGAACCTATTACCTCGATTTTATGATGCGGAATTTGGAGATATTTTTATAGATGATATCAATATTAAAGACGTGACTTTAAACAGTTTAAGAAAACAAATTGGTATTGTTCCTCAAGAAACGATTATGTTTTCGGGAACTATTGCCCAAAATATCGCCTTTGGACAGAATAATTTTAATATTCAAGCTGTTGAAAAAGCCGCAAAAATTGCCAATGCTCATCAATTTATTCAACAACTACCAGAAGGTTATCATACTTGGGTGGGAGAGCGAGGTGTGAATTTATCAGGGGGACAAAGGCAAAGAATAGCTATTGCTCGTGCTGTCCTCCTCAACCCGCAAATTTTGATACTTGATGAAGCTACGTCTGCTTTAGATTCCGAGTCAGAAGCCTTAGTACAAGAGGCTTTGGAGAGATTGATGAAAAATCGCACTGTATTAATTATTGCCCATAGATTATCAACTGTCAGAAAATGCCATCAGATTTTAGTTTTAGAAAAAGGGCAAATTGTGGAATCAGGAAATCATGAAGAATTGTTAGAATTAGAAGGAAAATATGCGCGGTATTATGCTCAACAGTTTTCCTAAAATTACTTAACTCAGGCAGATTAAAAATTAAAAAATTAGTTAATTCTTCTTAATTAAGCTGTCTTAACCAATATCGGTGATAAGTGCGCTTTTAAATAAATAATACAGCATGAATTTACAAAGATTGTATAACTACTTCCCCAAGATTCTGATTTATGATAATCTTAACTTATATATATTCAATAATACTTTTAATATTCAAATAAAATAGGGATTTTATGTAACAGTTTCTTAATAATTAATTGAGAATTATTTTTATTTAGCAATGAGCTTGCAATACTTTCGGCGATTTGCTACAATTATTGAGAATTTCAGAATTGGGTTACTATCGTCAATTTTGCGTTCTCCTAAAAAGATGAACTTTAAAAGTCTTTATTTACAGTGGTTTCAGAGATCAATTTTGAACAAAAATACAAAAACTCACAAAATTAGCAGTGGTTTAAAAGAGTCAATTGGCGAAAAATTATTCAGCAAATAATGTAC
>OMJF01000249.1 GCA_900299285.1 Anabaena sp. 54
AACTGTTAGGAAAACAGGATTTAATTACCATCGAAGCAGTAGATATTCTCGCTAGTCGAGTATTTAGAGAAGGTGTTCCTGATTGCGAAACTGAAAGTTAATTTAATTCATATCTCGGACTTCTTCAAGAACTCCGGGATATGAAGGATCTTGTGGTTTATTTTCTCATTTTATTGATTTCTTGTTGTAATTCTTCAATTTGCTTGCGTAATTTTTCCGCTTCATTTTCAGGTGTTTTTGGTGTAACATTAACTGAACCAGCAGCAGAATA
This sequence comes from Anabaena sp. 54, assembly GCA_900299285.1. Taxonomy (GTDB): domain Bacteria; phylum Cyanobacteriota; class Cyanobacteriia; order Cyanobacteriales; family Nostocaceae; genus Dolichospermum. Next base: position 272 of record OMJF01000249.1, read on the forward strand.
TTGATAATTACCTTTTCTGATTTCCTGATATTCTTCTGATACTGCCCAACTGCGTAAATACTGCAAACGTTCGACGGGAAAAGGATGACTCAACATCATTCCTTGTGCGCCATTGTATATTAAAAACTTATAAACTTGATTCAGCCCGTCCTCATCTAGTGCTTGATATTTTTCTGACTGCTGAATAAATTCCTGTAAACTACATTCATGGCTATATTTATTACTACCACCAGAAAGTTTCATCATAGATGACATAACTGGATTTAAGTCATCCATGACCAATAAAGCCGCTCTATCAGCGGATAACTCAGCTTTGCGTCGCCACTCAAAAAAAGCATAAATCAAGGCTTGACTGACAAAATTACCTAAACCCAAGGTTAATTCACCAATGACAGAGGCGGCATTCATCGCCCACATCGCCATTTGGATTAAAATAGTATGACCGCATTTAATATGGCCTAGTTCATGAGCCAACACCGTCCGCAGTTCCGACTCATTGAGTAACTCTAGTAACCCAGTGTTAACGACTATGTATGGGTTGTCTTGTCCTAGTGCATAACTATTGACTTGAGCATCTTGGGCAATAAATAATGTCGGTTCACCGCTAATGTCCAAATCTCGAACACATTCCCGGAAAATCTGGTAAATAGTAGAATATTGCCGGGGTCCGACTTGTATGGAGTTACCCATTAAGTAAACAAGTTGGGGGCGTTCATAGACAAATTCTACAAATTTACGAGCGATTAAATCAAAGCCTGGTAAACTGCGTAAAGCTTGTTCTGCTTGAATGTCCAAGGGATGTCTGAAAGCTGCACTGGAAATTCCTGTATAAGTTGGCATAATTTTAGATAATTAAGTTTGTTGTTAGTGGTCAGTGGTCAGTTGTCAGTGGTTAGTGGTCAGTTGTCCGTGGTCAGTTGTCCGTGGTCAGTTGTCCGTTGTCTGTTGTCAGTTGTGAGGAATTTCTATTCCCTCTTGACTCTTGATCATGTTCATGAGGTAGTTTCAAAAAAACACTTGTTATGGAATATAAAGCGCGTGATTGAAGCAGAGGTTCATTTATCATTACATAACTTCCTGCGATCGCAGGCGGGTTTCCCTTCTTGGCCTCATCATTTAACTATGGCTAGGTTGGTAGCACGCGCTTTGCGTTTGGGACGTAGCGCTTTAATTCAAGTTGGGGCTGTTTGTGGACACCAAGGACGATATCGCACCAGTTTTATCGCCTCTGCTTTAATGTGGCATGGTTCTGTAATTATTGTCGCTTCAGAAGCTGTACAGCAGCGGTTGTTAAAGGTAGAAATTCCCCGACTTCAGCAATGGCTACCAGCGAATAAACCCATTAGAACTGGCGACACTTGGCCAAGTCCTGATTTTCAGGGTTTGCTATTGATTTCCCCCGCTGCTTGGTTAAAGGGACAATTAGCTCATAACAATCCCTTTCCTGCTCATATTCCCACAATTATTGACGGTGTTGATGATTTAGAAGATTGGGTGCGTTTTCAGTTAACTGAATCTATTCACCCCCAGGATTGGGATCAGTTAATGCTCGCTTATCCATATCAAGTTGAGCTAATTCGAGAAGCTAAGGTACAACTGACACATCAATTATTTCAGCACCCGGAAAATCCCTATCACTGTTATCTGATTTCTCAGTCAGAAATCGAAATTTTACTCAAGTTATACTCATATTTAGAGCCAAATCATCTTCCTGAACCTTGGCGCAATTTTTGGCAAAAAATTCCAAATACAAGAGATTATTCCCTCACTTCTCCCTCTAAATTTCCCCTGTTATGGGCGACTATTGCCCGTCGTCAAGGATTATTTTCTTTACATTATGCTCCTATAGAATTAAGTAAAATCATTGCACCAATTTGGCAGCGTCAACCTGTAGTATTAATTGGTAGCGCTTTAGAACCAGAAACGGAAGCACCCCTTTTCCGTCAACGGTTGGGTTTAAAAGATGTTACTTGTTTAAAATTTGCTGCTGATAGTCAAGGAGAAGCCATTCAACTTTATGTTCCTTATAAGTTGCCTTTACCAAATACACCAGAATTTCAAGCAGCTTTAATTCATCAAGTTCGTACTTTAGTATGTTTAAGTGCCACAGCCCCAGGAATGACGGTAATATTGGTAGGGGACGTGCCACTAAAGGCTAGGGTAGGAGCAATTTTGGCCTCGGAATTTGGTTCACGGGTGCTGGTGGAAAAGACTTGTTTGGATGAAAATGGGATTTTGATTAGCGGTTGGGAATTTTGGCGCGAAAATCAAGGTGTATTACCATCACCCAGATTGTTGATTATTGCTACTTTACCTTTACCATCTTTAGAAAATCCCTTGGTAGCCGGTAGAGTAGCTCATTACAAGCGATCGCATCAAGACTGGTTTCGTTTATACCTGTTACCAAAAGCTATGAACGAATTACAAAGAGCGATCGCGCCTGTACGCGAAAATCAAGGTATTGTAGCTTTATTAGATACTCGTGTTGTTAACCGCAGTTATGGAGCGCAAATTCTCTCTTCTCTGAGTCCCCTAGCACGTTTAAACTACCTTGATCCTAGTTTATTTTCCACCAATAATGATGATTCTACCTAATTAATGACAACAATCATCAACTTATCAATGATTTCTATTAAAATCTAAATTGAACTGGTCAAGAAAGTCAATTATTGCATTATGGGTGAAGCAAAACGCCGTAAAAATTCCCTGGGAGAAGCATACGGAGAAGATACTGCTAGAATATTACCTTGGGTTCCCATTACTAAAACTCAAGCTGCACAATTTGTAGCTATCACTACTCGTGGTGCATGGATAGGTATTGGTACTATGGTTGTTGTCTGGATAACAATCAGATTTATTGGACCTAGTTTTGGCTGGTGGGAAATTGTTGGTTAATTTACAAATTCAGATCCCCGACTTCTGTTTAAGATTATGTTTTATATTATGATTAATTAGTAAAGATAATTATAATATGAATATATTTCAGAAGTCGGGATTGGTGGGAATGATAATGATTTAGTTGTAAACTGCTTAATTCTTAATAATTCTTAATAAAAAATGCTCTTACATTTAAGTACTTGGCCGGAAGTTGAAACTTATTTACAACAATCTTCAGGAATTATTTTACCCATTGGTTCAACAGAACAACACGGACCAACAGGACTAATTGGTACAGACGCAATTTGCGCAGAATCTATATCTAAGGGTGTAGGGGAAGCAACTCAAGCAATGGTTGGACCGACAATTAATGTGGGAATGGCTTTACATCATACAGCTTTTCCAGGAACAATTAGTTTACGTCCCAGCACTTTAATCTTAGTAGTTAAAGATTATGTAACCTGTTTAGTAAAAGCTGGTTTCACCAAGTTCTATTTTATTAACGGACATGGAGGAAATATTGCGACTCTCAAAGCTGCTTTTTCCGAAACCTATGCTCATTTAGAAGATTTACAAATTCCCAATTTTGCAAAAGTTAAATGTCAAATTGCTAATTGGTTTATGACTGGTTCGGTTTACAAACTGGCCAAAGAATTGTATGGTGATCAAGAAGGTTCTCACGCTACCCCTAGTGAAGTAGCTGTTACTCAATATGTTTATCCAGAAGCAATTAAGAAAGCATTTCTTTCTCCAGAAGTTACTGGTGGACATAACATTTATAGTGCTATTGATTTTCGTTCTCGTTATCCAGATGGTCGTATGGGTTCAAATCCAGATTTAGCAACCAGAGAACATGGTAAACTATTTTATGACTTATCTGTGGAAGAACTAAGTAGGGGATATTTGGAGTTTGTGAAGGAGGAATAGGTTTTTTCTCCCTCAGATGTGCCTAAGGAACAAAGAGAAGTTAAGATGAAAATGATACAAATTCATTATATACGTCCTGATTCTCAATATTATGCAACCCTGGATACCTCACACACCACTACAGAATGGACAGTATATCATCAAAAAGGTCATCGGCCTTGGTGGCTTTGGTGAAACCTATTTAGCACTAGATACGGAAGAAAACAGGTTGGTTGTTATTAAAACTCTCAACCGCGAACAACAAAAAAAACCAGATTTTGCGAAAAGACAAAAGAAGTTTCGCAAAGAAGCATTAGATCTATCAAAATGCTATCATCCCCATGTTGTCAGAGTCTACGACAATTTTGTCGAAGATGGACTTTGGGCTATTGTCATGGAATATATTGACGGGTGTAATTTACGGGCTTATATAGGTGAAAATGGCTACTTATCAGAAACGGAAGCTTTGCGCTATATTGACCAAATTGGACAAGCTTTAGAATGTATTCATGAACGGGGACTTTTACACAGGGATATTAAACCGAGTAATATTTTGTTGCGGCCTAAGACAAATGAAGCAGTATTAATTGATTTTGGGTTAGCGCGGGAATTTAAACCTGGTAAGCTCAGAAGCATGACAGAGGTGAAAACGGAAGGTTATGCACCTATAGAACAATATCAACGTCAAGGACCTTTTGGTTATTATACAGATGTTTACGCTTTAGCTGCGACTATGTACACCTTATTAACTACCAGAGTTCCTATTCCTTCTAATTATCGCGCTGAATATGATGTACTTTTACCACCACCGAAAAAATATAATCAACAGATCAGCGATCAAGTAAATGCTGCCATTATTAAAGGAATGGAGTTAGAATCTATAAACCGTCCTCAAACTGTGCGGGAGTTTCGGGAGTTGTTAGGTTTGTCGGTTGAACCTGTTGTGAATATTCCCGTACCACGTTTGGTTGAACCTGTTGTGAATATTCCCGTACCACGTTTGGTTGAACCTGTTGCGGATATTCCCACACCACCAGTTTATTATCCTCTCGTTCCGGTACAGCAAAGACAGCAGCAAAGTATCTCCAGACCTGAACGAAAAAGTTATTCTTCTTTCCTATCTAAGGTGAGACAAATTTTCACTCGTCAAAATTCGACTCCTCAATCTGTAAATAAACAGCTAAAATTAAAATCATCTTCTGGAATGGACTACAGAAAACTGCGTGACTTACTCGCGGCCAGGAAGTGGAAGGAAGCAGACAAGGAAACTTTACGAGTAATATTAGCGGTTGCACAGCGGGAACAGCAAGGTTGGCTGAATACTAGTAGTATTGATAATTTTTCCTGTGAAGACCTTCACATTATTGACCAGTTATGGGTAAAATATAGTAATGGTAAATTTGGGTTTTCTGTTCA
>OMJF01000250.1 GCA_900299285.1 Anabaena sp. 54
CACATGGGTTGAGCCGGGATATAGTCTAGGGTTTAACTCAGCAAGTCAAAATATCAATCTGTCCACATTAAATGTTGGTTCTGCTTATGGAGGAATAAATAACGACACGATAATCAGTAATTTTGACTGGACTCCCGCTCCTTCACACACATGGGTTGAGCCGGGATATAGTCTAGGGTTTAACTCAGCAAGTCAAAATATCAATCTGTCCACATTAAATGTTGGTTCTGCTTATGGGGGAATAAATAACGACATGATCATCAGTAATTTTGATAGTAACTGGTTTGCCGGCGGAGCAGGAGAATTTCTGATTTAGTTGCTAATCATGATGGTACAGATAAATTAACTTCCATTAGACCTGTCCGGTAATTAAGGTAGGGACAATTCATGAATTGTCCCTACAAGGATTCTAGGAAACGCACATTTAATTTTCACCAGATGTCTAATCCAAAATCGAAAATCGAAAATCCAAAATTATTATGACTCAAGTTAATAATTTCGAGAACTTTGAGCAATCTGTAGTTTTAAAACAATCTCCAATTTGGTCTAGAACTATCATGCTAACTCTGATGGCGTTAGCTTGTTTTGGCATCACTTGGGCTTGTTTAGCCAAAATTGAACAAGTAGTTCCCGCCATAGGACAATTAAAACCAGAGGGAACAATTAAAGATGTACAAGCTCCCATTAATGGAGTTGTCAAATCCCTATATGTCAAAGATGGACAGGAAGTAAAACCAAACGATTTATTATTAACATTTGATTCCAGAGCCACCTTAGCAGAATTAAACTCCTTGAATAAAATTCGTCTAGCGTTAACTCAAGAAAATAATATTTATCGGCAGTTGATGGGAGCAAGTAGAGCCATAGATTCCGAAATAGAATTTTTACGCAGTAAATTATCAGGTGAATCAGCATTTTTGTTAAAAAGTCGGGCTTCTTTAGTAGCAGAAAATGAATTATTACGTACCCAATTACGAAATTCATGAAGATTATTTTAGACAATGAACAACGTTTAGCCGATATCAATAGCAAAATTTCCCAAACCCAATTAAACATTAAATATCAAGAACTTCGCGCTCCTGTTGGTGGTGTAATTTTTGATCTCCAGGCTAAAAATCCTGGATTTGTTGCCAATACTACACAAAAATTACTACAAATCGTCCCTAAAGATAGCCTCATAGCAGAAGTTTTCATCACTAATAAAGATATTGGTTTTGTTAAGAAAGGTATGAAGGTAGACGTGAGAATTGATTCCTTTCCCTTTAGTGAATTTGGTGATATTAAAGGAGAAGTAATAGATATTGGTTCAGATGCGTTACCTCCAGATCAAAACCATCAATTTTATAGATTTCCTGCTAAAATCAAATTAGACAGACAAAGTCTCCAACTGGAAAATCAAGATCGAAAAATCTCCTTACAGTCTGGTATGTCTATTACCGCTAATATTAAAGTCCGTGAAGAACGTACTGTGATGAGTTTGTTTACAGAAATGTTTACCAAGGAAATTGAAAGTTTGAATGAAGTACGTTAAGGATAGTTACAATCTATTATTTAGTAGGGGTAATTAACCGGACTTAAAGAAAAATCAAGCGATCGCTCTAGGTACAAATCTGCAAAGCCAACATCAAGGGGAATCATTAGTTCTGCGGAATATCACAGGTGATGTAAAAGCTGACTTTACAGTTTACCGAGAAGCAAATTACAACAACTCTGTTGGCTTCTATCAAGTCACAGGTGAGAACGGTGCTACTTTTCTGCTTTGAAACTTGCCAAACTATCAATCATGAACAACTTCAAAATTACCACCCTGGGCTTAATTCCTCAATTAACATCTACTTGGATCATAATTTTAGCCACTGTTTCCATACCTGTGAACACTGTTAAAGCAAATAATATATCTAATTTTCCTCACCAAACATCAAGATCCAACCAATTACAAAAAAACCTCATTCACCAGAATAAACTAGAAGCGGCCTTAGAAATTTCTGAACGCAGCCGCAATGGGGAATTTTGCGAATTATTAACTTCACATAAATCCAATAAAATAGCCAAATCTCTATCTTCAGAAGAAATTAAACAAGTTGCTAAAAAACAAAATGCCACAATTGTGCAATATTCAATTATCAATGATGAATTTGTCATTGCAGGTAAAAAACAAACTCAAGAATCAGAACTGCTAATTTGGGTAATTAAACCCACAGGTGAAATCGCACTTCGTCAAGTGAATCTAAAACCTTTATGGCAAAAAGAAAATACATCTTTAAAGGATTTAGTTGCGGTAATTAACATGAGAATGGGAGCGCGAAATAGAAATAATAAGGGAGTAATTAAAGTAGAAACGATAAAGGAGCTTAACTCAAACCAAGAATTACTAAAACTGTATCAAATTTTAATTCAACCCATTGCTGATTTATTGCCAAATCAACCTGATAAACACATTATTTTTATTCCGCAAGGAGACTTATTTTTTGTTCCCTTTGCAGCATTACAGGATAAAAAAGGTCAATACTTAATTGAAAAACATACCATTGCCACTGCGCCATCAATTCAAGTTTTAGATTTACTTGATCAACGAAAACAGCAAAATCAAGGATTAGTGAAAGATGTGTTAATTGTAGGTAATCCTATCATGCCTACTCAACCACTGCTACCAGGCGAAAATCCCCCAAAAGAACGTAATCTTCTAGGTGCAGAACAAGAAGCAAAACAAATAGCTGGGATTTTTAATACCCAAGCACTAACAGGAAAAGCAGCCACAGAAACGGCAATTGTTCAAAGAATGCCCCAAGCGAAAATAATTCACTTAGCTACAAATAAAGAGGAAGAATTTGGCGGTGCATTAGCCTTAGCAACATCTGATAAAGATGATGGTTGGCTGACATCTGAAGAAATTACTAACTTGAATTTAAAAGCGGAATTAGTGGTATTAAGTGGTAATGATACAGCTATAGGCAAAGTTACCAATGATGGTGTAATTGGTTTATCTCGGTCTTTTTTAACCGCAGGTGCTACCAGCGTGATTGGTTCTTTGTGGAGTGTATCGGATAGGGAAACAGCATTTTTGATGACTGAGTTTTATCAAGAATTAAGTAAAAATCCAGATAAAGCTGCTGCTTTGCGTCAGGCAATGCTGACAACTATGAAGAAATATCCAAGTCCGATGTATTGGGCTGCTTTTATTTTGATTGGTAATGGGTGATGGGTGATGGGTGATGGGTGATAGGTAATTGGTGATTGGTGATTGGTGATTGGTGATGGGTGAAATTATCCTTAAAAATAAAACTAAGTCAGGGAGAGATTTAGCAACTAATTGACTTAGTTTTACTTGATTTTTCAATGTATTCCAATTTCCAAAGTTTCCTTTTTAGCAGTGCATCTAGCTAATCATAACTATTCATAACCCATATCTAGTTCTTGAGCTTGAGCAGTAAGCTCATCAAGAGCTTCCATCCGTAAAGCATCAATTTGGTTTTTGTAATTGAGTACATCCAGATAACGCACCCGTCTCCGTGTTCCTACCTTACGGAATGGGATCTCTCCTCCTTCCAATAGTCCTACTAAATAGGGACGAGAAACATTTAAAATATCAGCAGCTTCTTGTGTTGTGAGTTCTGCGTGTACAGGTATGAGAGTAACAGCATGACCTTTAGCCATTTGTCCCAGTATGTCAACAAGCATCTGAAAAGCCAGTGATGGGATCTTAACCGTTTGACTGATACCGTCATCTCGCTCAACTTTAATACTATGAAAGGCATCCTTATTCCCTATATAAGCAGGGCGTTTTCATTTTCCAAAATTGCGATTGCCAGAACCTTTTTACCATCAATGTTTGGGCTTGTTTTTAATATTAATTAATCCAAAATTACGAAAAAAAGCTGCGATCGCTTATAGTAAAAGGGTTTTGGAAAAACGATTTTGCAATTTACC
>OMJF01000251.1 GCA_900299285.1 Anabaena sp. 54
AAAACCTGCTTACGCAGGTTTCAAATCCTTAATTTTTCGTTAGTCCACGCAGGTGGACTTTGGTTGTGTAGTAGCGATTTATAATTGCCATAAACTTTTAAGACAACTTCTAAGTGAAAAGTGAAAATCGTATTAATTTTTTATAAACTTACTGAATTGATAATATCTATCTCATGACATACAAGCATAATCAGGCCTTTGATGGAAGGTCTTAATCATAAAAATATTTAATATAAACGTATTAGAACAGAACAACTAAAAACTAAAAATTCGATTTTACCAGGTTCTAATATTAAGAATAATCAATTTAACTTAATCGCTTAATGGGTAGTCAAGGATCTCAAACGATGTGAAATTTGGATAAACAAAAGAATTTAAACCATGAAAAAGCTAATAAATTGGAGGGGGAAAAATTATGACTCTGTTAAAAATCAAAGAATTTGATCCAAACTATCAAGATAGTTTTGAAGGACAAGATATCAAAGGAATGGGTGTCTACACAAGTGCAGATGAAAAGATTGGTACTGTCAGTGATATTTTAGTAGATGAAAAGGGACATTTCCGGTATTTTGTTGTTGATTTAGGCCTATGGATTTTCGGTAAAAGAGTTTTATTACCAGTGGGTCGTTCACGAATTGATCATAGCTCTGAAAGGATTTATACAGTGGCAATGACCAAGCAACAAGCGGAGAATTTACCTGAATTTAATGAACACAAAGAAATTGATTATAACTATGAAGAACAAGTAAGAGGAGTATATCGTTCGGAAGCATTCTTAGAAAGTTCTGGTTTTGTGAATACAGCCTGTTCTACAACTGCTGGTGCTACCATGGTAGAGCCTATAGCCCCGCCTCAAAAGTCTGATAATGGTGGCTATGACTATCAACAAGAACCGGCTTTATATGCTTTCAATGAGCAAGATCATCAAACATTTAAACTATATCAAGAAAGATTAATTGCCAATAAAATCCGCACGAAGACAGGAGAAGTTATTGTTGGTAAACATACAGAAACAGAAAAAGCGCGGGTTTCTGTACCCATAGATAAAGAACGAGTTGTGATTGAAAAAATAACGCCTACAAATGCAGGAGAAGCAGTTATTTTAGGTGCTGATAGTTTTGGGACAACAGAAGTAACTCATATAAATCTTTATGAAGAAACTGCGGATATTCATAAAGAAGCTTTCTTACGTGAAGAATTCAGAGTTGATAAAGTTGTAGATCACGAAACCATTGAAGTCGAAGAGACTTTGCGTCGGGAAGAATTGGATATTAACACCCAAGAACATCCGAATATAGAAAGGAGAGAAAACTCAGATTTTACATGATTTCACGTTATTTTGCCTCAATTAATTTTCATTATTTTTAGGATTTGGTTGGGTGGTGCTATCGCCGCACCCAGCCTCTAATAATTTTTAATATTTAACATTAATTTAATATTAATTGTTGAATCAAAAACTCTATTTTGAAAAGCTTGAATATTATTATTAATAATAATACAGCATTTTCCGTTGTAATAAGGTACAGTTTGGTCGGGTAAGATGTCCACCCCACAAGAGTTTCATGATTATGATTTGTACCTCATAAGAACGAAATCTGCTGTATTAATATATTCTTATTGGGTTTAATTTAAAGGATGAAGAATGGTTAGTTTATAACGCTAGAGACTTTGAATATCTTGTTTTTACCTTCCCTAGTAGGGAAGGAGTTGGAAGTTAGGTTTTTAGGGTTTTTATGTTGAACATAATACTTTTGGTTACTTAGCAGGTATACGAGTTGCTTCTAGTAAGCGAGAAAAGTAGAAGCGTGTACGAGTCATAGCCTGTCTTTGCACTGAAAAGCCATTTTTTTGGAGGATTTTGATCACATCAGCTTCACGGTGTAAATAGGCACGAGTGGCTTTACTCGGTCCAGGAAAGAAACTACCGATTTTTTTCAGGATAGTCAGAAAGCAGGTTTTGGGCGCGAAACTGAGAATAATTCTGGATTGTGCTAAAGAACACAGGTGAGAAATCATTTCATCGGCTTTGTCTTGGGGGTAATGAATCAGAACATCTAAACAGATGATGGTGTGATAATTACCACTCAAAGATTCTAAATCCTGTACCGTAAAGGAGGGATTTATGGTATTGGAAAAAGCTTTTACAGCCCTATCCTGGGCTTCTGATACCATTTTAGCAGAAATATCACTGGCATAGACTTTAGCACCTTCCATAGCCAAGGGAATACTTAAACTACCCACACCACAACCGGCATCACAAATTGATAATTCTGGTAAATTGTTGTCAGCTTTTAGCCAGCCCATGACATTATCCACAGTTTGCTGATGTCCAGTGCGTATGTCTAACTGGACTTTGTTGACTTCACCATCACCATAGATGCGTCGCCACCTGTCAAAGCCTGTGGAGTTGAAATATTCGCGGACTATTGTTTTATCCTGGGCTGGGTTCATAAACTCAATTGTTAAGGGTTCACAATTCTTAAAATTATCATTTGTCAGTGGATTTCCTGCTAGACTGTTTGCAGTCGTGATTAAATTCTGAAAAATTGACTAGCTAATTTAAGTAAATCAGCAATATCAACATCTCCACCAGTATCAATATCTACAAATTTATTTAAGAACGGACTGCCACTAGATTTCAAGAAAGTCAAGACTAGAGGCACTAAACTTGGTAACAATTGTTGAATTGTCTCGACATCTAAACCGGCGACCTGGGCGGCGTTTTCAGTGACTTTTGCTTGAATATCTGGAGAAAATAAAGTATTTACAGCTTCGGAATTAGCTGAAGTTCCTGCAAATTGATTTACCAAATCTTGTACAGATTCAGTTCCGTCGGTGGCTTGCTTGACTTGTAAAGATGATTGTACTTCTTTACCAACGACTGACAAAATTGATTGCATTGTGGAGGAGTCAGCACCAACGTTATTACTTAATTGTTTAAGTATATTGGCAATATTTAGCAGGTTGTCCAAACCACCACCTTGAGTGGAATTAGTAACAACACTAAGAAAGTCATTCACCCCACCGACTTGAGCGGAAGTATTAACAGCGCCAAGAATTTGATCAAACAGTCCCATTGATGTTTACCCGTTATTTTTAATGTTTCTCATGATCAATTGTATAGCAAAATTGAAGATTAAGTAGTGGAAGTAGTGGAATTATATAATTTTACAATATTTCAGGTAAATGAAAGACTATTTTTCTTTTTTTCTGTACTTTCCAAGCTAGAGAATCATCTTTACCCAGGATTAAAATGTCACATAGATTATATTTTTGAGATATTTTTCTTTGTGATCTAGGCTTTAGCCCTGATTTTGTAGCGGTAGGGTTTGGAAAACCGGACTAAAGTTCTGACTACAGGCTAGGATCTGGAAAAAAGTGCTTTGTACTGGATACTTGGTACTTTATAACTCAAGTTGCTAGTTATCTAGTTGAGGCTGGTAATGGGTAATTGGTAATGGGTAATTGGTAAGTAATTTTCTGTTTTTATCCTGTTCATCCTTTAATCTTGGATATCCTGATTATGACATTTTCCCTAACTAGCAACTTACGTTTTATACTTGAGAAAATTGAGCAAACCATTATATAAGTAATAAATTTATCATTCATGCCTTTGTCTCGCGTAGTAACACTGATTGTTGGTCTAATCGTCATTTTGGCGTTAACCCTATGGCTGATTGATTCTCTCTCTCGGCTGTACTGGCAGTTGTCCTATTCACCATTGTTGGGTAATTTACTATTATTACTGCTAATTTTCTTAATTGGTGGTTTAATTGCTGCCTTTGTCTATTATGTATTAGTGCTGCGAAAAGGAGAGGAAAAATCCCGAAGACAAGGCCAAAGGGTGACTCCAGCCCAAATTCCTGCGGCTAAATCTGATGCTGCTTCTTCGACTTTACAAGCAGTGCGTCAACAAGTAGCCCAAATTCAAGATGAGGTGACACGCCAAGCTTTACTCAGTCGCACTAGGGACATTGAGGCTAATTTAGCTAGGGGAGAAATTCAAGTGGTTGTCTTTGGTACAGGAAGCGCCGGCAAAACTTCCCTAGTTAATGCCATTATGGGGCGGATAGTGGGTGAAGTCAACGCCCCTATGGGGACAACTCAGGTGGGAGAAACCTATTGTTTACGGTTGAAGGGTTTGGAACGAAAGATATTAATTACCGATACTCCAGGGATTTTAGAACCAGGGGTGGAGGGTACGGAACGGGAACAACTGGCTAGGGCTTTGGCCACGGCGGCCGATTTACTGTTATTTGTGGTAGATAATGATTTACGCCGTTCTGAATATGAACCACTGCGGGGGTTGGCGGAAATTGGTAAGCGATCGCTTTTAGTGCTGAATAAAACAGATTTATATACTGATACTGATAAAGAGGTGATCTTAGGGAGATTGCGGTCAAGGGTAGGGAGTTTTATTGCTACTAATGATGTGGTAGCGATCGCTGCTAACCCACAAGTAGCAACATTAGAAAGTGGCGAAACCTACCAACCCGAACCAGATATTATCCCCCTGTTGCGGCGCGTGGCCTCTATCTTACGGGCTGAAGGTGAGGATTTAATTGCGGATAATATTCTCTTACAATCTCTGCGTTTAGGGGAAGAAGCCCGCAAACTCATAGACTCCCAGCGTCGTCGTCAAGCTGATAAAGTCATTGTCCGTTATCAATGGATTGGGGCAGGTGTGGTTTCTGTGACACCATTACCAGTAGTAGATTTACTGGCAACTGCTGCCGTTAATGCCCAAATGGTAGTAGAAATTGGTAAGATATACGGTTGCGATTTAAACATGGAAAGGGGTAAAGAATTAGCCCTATCTTTAGGAAAAACTATTGCTGGTTTAGGTATCGTTAAAGGGGCAATTCAATTATTATCAACAGCTTTACAACTCAATGTTACTACTTTTATTGTCGGGAGAGCAATTCAAGGTGTAACAGCCGCTTATTTAACCCACATTGCTGGAAAAAGCTTTATTGAGTATTTTCGTCATGATCAAGATTGGGGTGACGGGGGAATGACAGAAGTAGTACAACAGCAGTTTCAGATTAATCGCCGAGATGAGTTTATCAAAGTTTTTGTTCAAGAAGCGATCGCTAAAGTCGTTAAACCTTTAACTGATAGTTTTACAGACAAAGAAGAATATAAGTAAAAATATTAACGTTATTTATTATACATAAAATACATATTTAGATTTTGGCATTTTGGCATTTTTTTGAGTTACTGCTTTGCTATGTTAGGTACGCGAATGTCTTTGTGCGATAATTCCGACTTGCAGAATCCCTCGGTCTTCAGCCGGGGGTCTTTTTTAGTATATAGCACAAGGTAAGGGGTTGAATACTGGTGTATAGCTATCTTTCTGGATTTTTTAAAATATTTAAAAATCTTTCCAACTTCTTTACTTTTACTTCCTATAGTTAAAAATAACCAAGAAAACAATCTTGCACAAAATCAACATCAGGAAAGATAGAACAATGAAAACTACAACTAAAGCAATTTTTAGTTTAGGTTTAATTAGTTTCTTGATTTGGGGTGGAGTTTGCCAAAATGCTTTTGCAGTTCAAGCTAAAGCTAATAACCACCAGCACTCACTTACCAAGAAACACACAGGAAGCCACAAACCTAAGAGAGTTAATGTTAAGAAACATTCTTCTAGAGTTAAACGTACTCTAGATAAAAAATAATTTTGTCTCAACTTTTAGTATTTCACACCTGACAATTTTACACAAAATCAACGACGGGAAATATAGAACAATGAAAACTACAACTAAAGCAATTTTCAGTCTGGGTTTAATCAGTTTCTTAACTTTAGGTGCAATTTCTCAGAATGCTTTTGCTGCTGATGCTAATCCTAGTAGTACACCCCAAGCAACTACAACTAGTACAACTACTAATCCACAATCAAAGCCTTCAACCCCCGTATCAAGTAAAAAACCTAAGTCACGAAAAACTGGAAAACCTGGAAAAACTGTAAACACTGGAAACACTGGAAAACATAAAAACTAATTTTTCTCTGATTTCTTAAATTTTCAGATCATATTTGGATCATCCTGTTAAATATATGTAGGGTGGGCAATGCCCAACCTACACTAATTAAAATTTTTTAAATAGGGTTTGGTGAATAAACCCAAAACCCATATAAATCAAAGGTTTGAGATTGATAAAGCCCAAAAAAAGTGCAAGAATTTTGAAGGGGATACCTAAAAAACTATGCATTTTGGGGTGGAGAAATCCAAAAAGAAAGAGGATATCCAGACAGTTAAAACTGTTCCCTCTCCTCACAGACAACTTATTCAGCAAGCCCTAAATATCATTTTTGAAACTATTTGGAATCCGAATAATTTGATAGTAAACGGACAGTAAAACAACTACCAACGCCTAATTCACTCTTAACAGTAATTAGTCCACCATGTTTTTTAGCAATAGCTTGAGCAATAGCTAAACCTAGGCCAGAACCATGACAATTATAACTGCGAGATTCATCGGCTCGCCAAAATCTATCAAAAACTTTTTCTAAATTATCTGGAGAAATTCCTATACCCGTATCTTTTATACTAACGTAGATATGAGATCCTTTACGAGAAGTTATAATGTCAATTATACCCTTTATAAGGGTATAGTTAATAGCATTTTCAAGCAAATTAGTAAATAATCTTTTTAACTGTTCACAATCACCAAGTATATATAAATCTTGGTCTAATTGTAATTTTATCTTAATTTGTTTAGCCTCAGATTGAGGTTTGTATAGTTTATATAAGTTATCTAAAATTTCTCCTAAATTAACAAAACTTGGATCTTGATTAGGGATGATATCAGTACGAGCTAGAAACAATAGATCTTCTGTTAAACTAGACATTTGTTTTGTCGCACTAAGAATAGCTTGAAATTTTTCTAAATCTGTTTCTCGAATTGCTTCTGGATATTTAATTGCTACGGAAGCATTACTTTTAATTGCCATTAATGGACCTCTAAGTTCATGAGAAGCATCAGCAGTAAATTGTTGAAGTCTTTGTAAACTTTTTTCAATTGGTTGCATAGACTGTCGAGTTAACCATACTCCACCAATACCGCTAATAAGTAGAGCAAAAAAAATTCCTCCTCCTAAACCCCAGTCAAGTTTACTTAAAGTTTTGTTGAGATTTTCTAGTGATTCACTAGCTCTCACATATCCAATTAGTTTACCATTTTCACTACTGATTACTGGTAATGTAATAGCTATAATCGGATTTTTACCTGATTGAATTTGTTTTTTTGCATGAGGATCAAGAGGTAAATTTGGTAAATTTTCACCTTGTTGTTGTATAAAATTTCGTTTTTGGTTAAACCATTGTAAACCTTGATGACGATTGGTAATTTCTTGAATAGGAAAATCATTATCTAATTTGATTTTACCATTAATAAATTCTGAACTACCAGCAGTACCTCCGGCTAAATCAATTAGTTTATCGGTAATTTCTTGTTCCAGACTTTGAGTGACAAAAATCCTGACCGCTAAGGTAAATACTCCTAATACTGATCCAAATACTAATAAATAAGAGAATAATAAGCGATATTTAATTACCCACAACATTAGTTTTTTCCTAAACGATATCCTATGCCGTAAACAGTTTCGATAATTTTTTCAGATGCCCCAACAGCTTTTAATTTTTTGCGTAAATTATTGATGTGAGTTTTGACAGTATCCTCACCAGAAATTTTATCAAATTCCCATAATTTATCCAAAAGAGATGTGCGAGTTAAGACTTGCTGGGGATTTTTCATGAAATATTCTAAAATCATATATTCTTTAGGCGTTAATAATAGAGTTTGACCTTGATAGCTAATATGATAACTACCAGGATCTAATTCTAATTTACCATAAACTAATATGGGGGGACGAACTTCTAAATTTCGGCGAGATAAAGCTCGTACTCTAGCTGTTAATTCTTCTAAATCAAATGGTTTAATTAAATAATCATCAGCCCCCGCATCTAACCCAATTACTTTGTCTGCTGTAGTATCTTTAGCTGTGAGCATTAAAATTAAGGCATTATATTTAATAGACCGTAAGCGTTTGCATAAACTAATGCCATCTAATTTTGGTAGCATTATATCTAATAAGATTAGATCATATTGTGTTGATTGACTATATTCCCAGCCTTCAATTCCATCTTTAGCAAGATCTACAACATAACGTTGATGTTTTAAATCTTCCGCCAAGGGTTTAGCAATACGTTCATCATCTTCTACAAGTAATATTCTCATATTAATTGTTAGTGGATAGGTTTTTGAATCTAATTAATTAAATATAACCTAGATTAAGTGATTTTACTTTGCTGAGGAAAAATTAATCTTTTTTCGTGAAAAACTGCAAGATTAGCTCTATGCTAAACCAAGTTTGACAGCTTGTCTTTTGACATGGACATCATGGTAAGAGATGAAAAATAGAATACTTCCCCAATTTCCATAATTAATATGCTAGATTTGTCACTTATAATACTGCTAGGTTTTCTGGGCAGTTTTGGACATTGCTTTGGAATGTGTGGACCGTTAACAGTGGCCTTTTCCCTTTCTAAGCAGCAAGAAAATCCGAGTTGGCAACAACAATTAAAATTTCATACTTTACTGAACTTAGGGCGAATGTTGAGTTACGCTTTAGTTGGTGCTGGCATTGGTGCAATAGGTTCGGTATTGGTACAAGGTGGACAACTAGCGGGAATTGGTAGCAACTTGCGGCATTGGATAGCTATAATTACGGGTATAATGCTGATTTGGTTTGGTTTAGGACAAATTAAACCGAGTTTTTTACCGCATATTCCCCTCTTACACCCTCTATTAAAAGGTAACTTACACAACAGCCTCAGTGCGGGCATGATGAAGTTATCTTCACAAACTCAATGGTGGACACCAGCACTTTTGGGCATGACCTGGGGACTAATGCCATGTGGTTTTTTATACGCGGCGCAAATCAAAGCGGCGGCCACAGGCAATTTATGGCAGGGTGCTGCGACTATGTTAGCTTTTGGGATTGGTACACTACCCACCATGGTGGGAGTAGGTGTTTCTACGGCATTAATTAGTAAAGATCATCGTAGTCAATTATTCCAGTTGGGTGGGTGGGTAACTTTGATTATTGGTGTTATTACCTTACTACGAACCGGGGACACTATGACAGACTATGGCGGCCACGCTGCTCTAATTTGTTTAATTCTGTCATTGATTGCTCGCCCTGTCAATAGTTTTTGGTCTGCACCACTGCGTTACCGTCGGGCTTTGGGAGTTGGGGCTTTTGTGCTATCTGGGGTACATACTATTCATCATTTTGAACACTCCCTCAACTGGAATTTCAGCGCCTTTTGGTTTTTACCGTTAGAATTTCAATGGGGAATGGGCGCTGGGGCTGTAGCATTAGTATTAATCACTCCTGCTGCTTGTACAAGTTTTGATTTTATGCAAAAGTCATTAGGTAGGTATTGGCGGCAAATTCATCTTTTTAGTGTACCAGCTTTATTATTAAGTGTTATTCATACGGTTTTAATGAGTTCTCATTATTTACAAAACCAATTAACCGTGATTTTGTTGGGGATAATTACTTGTGGTGTTTTGTTGGTACGTTCTCGGTATTTTTGGATATATTTAGGGTTAGAAAAGTTTTATGTTCCTCCCAAGAAATCGCAGTAGATTAAATATTTTCACTGTTCTTAATAGTCACAAAAGCAAAATAAAGTATTTGTTATTATTAGTTTTATCTAGTTTAATAATAGCTGAAAATACTCAAGTTTTAGCCCATACAGTAAAAATATCAGCAGACGTAGGTGGTACTATACACTTAGAACCTAATGATAGTCCCCGCGCTGGAGAAGTTACTCAAGCTTGGTTTCTTTTGACCCGTAAAGGTGGTCAGGTCATTCCTTTAAAAGATTGTCATTGTCAATTAGCTGTTTATGCTGAACCTCATGTCACAGGAGAACCGGCATTAATTGAACCTCTATTAAAACCCATTCAGGCTGAACGATATCAAAATATACCAGGAACAGAATTTATTTTTCCTAAACCTGGTGCTTATCAGTTGCAATTGAGTGGTACACCTGTGACTGTCGGAAGTTTTCAACCTTTTGAGTTAAAGTTTCTTGTAACTGTAGCTACAGGAAAGGTTGTTAATACTCCTCAAGAGGTGCAAAATGCGATTTCAAAGCAGCAAGGGAGAACAATTGAGTTAACACAATCTTTGATTTGGTTAGGAATTTTGTTAATATCTGGAGGAATTGTCATTTTTTTGGTGCGAATTAACAAGAAAGGCTAAGGAAAAGGAGAAAATTAGCCCTAATTATCCCCACCGTAGCTCTGCCGACAATGTTAGGGTGGGGGCGTTAGTTTTCCGCTGCTGAATTATGACAGCAAAAGTTATTTATGCCTTTTTTGATGCCATTGCCAAGCGTGGGAGACAATATCTTTAATATCTGGATATTGAGGTTGCCAATTCAAGATTTTTCGAGCTTTTTGGCTTGTACCAATTAAAGCTGGAGGATCTCCGGGACGACGATCGCATTCCTTGACTGATATTACCATACCTGTAACATTTTCCGCCGCTGCAATTACTTCTCTAACTGAAAAACCGTTACCATTTCCTAAATTAAAAACCTCGCTTTGTCCACCATTTAATAAATATTCTAGTCCTAAAATATGGGCATCTGCTAAATCATTGACATGAATATAATCGCGGATACAAGTACCATCAGGAGTAGGATAATCTGTACCAAAAATACTAATAGCTTCCCGTTGTCCTAATGCTGTTTGTAATATTAAAGGAATTAAATGGGTTTCGGGATGATGATCTTCTCCTAATAGTCCTTGGGGGTTAGCACCAGCAGCATTAAAATATCGAAACCGCACGGATTTAAAATTGTATGCTACATCAAAATCAGTTAATATTCTTTCTACCATTAATTTGGTTGCACCATAGGGATTAATGGGATTTTGGGGATGATCTTCTGTAATGGGAATAAAATCTGGTACACCATAGGTAGCACAGGTAGAAGAAAAGACAAATTTCTGAATAGAAGCTGCTAACATTGATTCTAATAATGTTA
This sequence comes from Anabaena sp. 54, assembly GCA_900299285.1. GTDB lineage: Bacteria > Cyanobacteriota > Cyanobacteriia > Cyanobacteriales > Nostocaceae > Dolichospermum. The sequence goes on from OMJF01000251.1 coordinate 11,067, forward strand.
ATGTTCCTAAAACATTATTCCGATAATATTTAGCAGGATCTGTAACAGATTCACCTACATAAGCATAGGCGGAAAAGTGCATAACTGCGGCAAAATTGCGAGTCTGAAAAAGATGATCTAATAAAGTGCGATCGCTTGTATCTCCTTCGATCAATTCTACTTGTAAAACCTGTTCTACCAAATCCCGATGTCCATACACCAGATTATCTAGAATGACGACTTCATAACCGGCTTGTTTGAGTGCTAAGACTGTATGAGAACCAATATATCCTGCTCCGCCCGTGACTAAAATACTAGGTTTTTCCGCTGACATAGTTTCTTCTTGATGATGATTTTATTAATCTAATTTAGCGTGAGTTTAATAATTATAAGAAAATAGTCAACTGATAACCATAATAGTTTATAATAGTTTATAATAGTTTATATTAAGTTTAACCCAAACTTATTTGAGGGAATAACCATGACAGTATCTGTAGAATATATCCCTGTTACTCCTATTGAATACCCGGAAGAAGACGGTAAACCAATGGCTGAAGGTGATCTACAATGTAGTTATTTAACTTATGCGAGAAATGTCCTACGGATTTATTTTCAAAATCGTCCAGATGTGTATGTAGCTGGTAACTTATTCATCTATTATGAAAAAGGTTATCCTGGGTCAGTTGTCGCACCAGATGTATTTGTGGTATTTGGTGTGGAGAAACATGATCGAGGTAGTTATAAAACCTGGGAAGAAAATGATCAAACTCCTGGTTTTGTTTTAGAAATTACCTCAAGAAGCACCCGCAGTCAAGATCAAGGAGCAAAAAAAGGAATTTACGCTTTTTTAGGTGTCAGTGAATATTTTCAATATGATCCTACAGGGGATTATCTTAATCCTCAATTGCAAGGTTTACATTTAGTTGATGGTAATTATTTACCGATTTTACAACAGGCTGTAAATGATCATATCATCTCTTTAAAAAGTGAAGTATTAGGTTTAGAGTTGCGACTAGAAGAGGGAAAATTACGTTTTTACAACCCTGTAACAAATCAAATTCTTCTTACTCATGAAGAGGAAGTAACCGCTAGACAAGTTGCAGAAATAGCTAGACAGGAATCTGAAGCAAAAGCGCGAAAGTTAGCTGCTAAATTACGCGAGTTGAATATTGATCCTGATAGCTTATAATAAATAAGATATATCCTCGACTTATTAAAGAAGTTGGGGATAGGAAAATTAGGTTTTTACTTACATTTTTGGTGTCAAAAACAAATGAACTCACAGAAACTACAACCCAGGGAATCATTAAATAAAGCCTTTCTGAAAATCAACCCGTTTAGAAATGATATTGAAACCTTCAAAAAACATTTAAAAAACCTAATTGCAAAAATCAATGAATCTGAATCAGAAGAATTT